>CAMEUH010000180.1 GCA_945938055.1 uncultured Eubacteriaceae bacterium
CGGAAATCAAAACCATTCCGAAGCTTACGTAGCTTGGATTTTCTGATAATCTCATCAGCCTTCACGGAAAGTTCTGTACATGCCGTAAGCAGCTGGCTGTGCTTATTCATGGCAATCTTAAGCTGTGTTGCAAGCTGGTAAATATCATTTAATGTACGGTAATACGCCTCATTCTTCTCTGTTTCCTGTTCCGCACGCTCCAGGGTGGCTTCAATCAGCTCCATGTTCTTGACAAAGAGCTTCTCTTCCTCCTCAAACCAGTTCATGCCATTTACCACAAAGTCCTCATATGCCTCAATCCCGGAAAACACATCAACCGCCAGTAGGGAAACTACTTCATTCTTACGGTATTTTAAACGGCTCACTTCATTATTAATTCGGGCAATAACCTCTGTTCCACCCTTAAAATTCTTCGCCTTAATGAGCTTTTCCAAAAGAAGCTGCTGTACACTGATTTTACTCTGGTCCTTAATTTCCTTGGTATCCAGATAAAATTCTATGGCATCCGAAGTAATACTGTACCAGACATTATCTTCCTTAACACTGCTTTCTAAAAGTTTCATTCGTGAAACACGCTTTTTCCTGTCTACCGGATCATAATACTGGAATACAAAGGGATGTCCATCATTCTTAATCTTATCAAAAATATATTCTATGATTTCATCATACTCTTCATCAGAATAGGATACCGTAAAGTCCCTTTTAAGGCACTCCTTCATAAAGTCATGATACTCCGAATAAAGAACATCCTTCTCCCGGAAATTATTTTCCTCAATAAAAAAACGCAGAACTGCCATTACCAGATATCCCATATCCAACTCATCGTACTTTCCCTCCTTAAACTGAGAGAAAGAATTATCACATAAACAAAAGAACGGATAATACTTCTTCAGATTAACCATTCTTTCCCGATGTTCTGAAATAATATCATTGATAAAGACTTGTTCCTGCGCCATAAATTTCCCTTTCCATCTCTTGTGTCAACAAAGCCGCCATTTCTTCCCTATAACAGGGTACGTCCATCCAACGCACGCAGCAGCGTTACTTCGTCAATACATTCCAAATCACCGCCAACCGGAACGCCGCTTGCAATACGCGACACCTTGATTCCTGTCGGCTTGATGAGCTTGCTGATGTACATTGCCGTCGTCTCACCCTCAAGGCTTGAATTCGTGGCAATAATCACCTCATCCACATCATCCTTAAGCCGAATCATCAGTTCCTTTAAGCGAATGTCATTGGGTCCGATTCCAAGCATGGGCGAAATTGCCCCATGCAATACATGATACACGCCCTCATATTTTCCTGTCTTCTCGTATGCCGCCAGATCCTTGGTACTTTCCACCACCATGATTGTCTTGTGGTCTCTTTTCTCATTCCGGCAGATCGGGCACACGTCCTCATCTGTCAGCGTAAAACACTGACTACAGTATTTAACATTTTCCTTTGCATCCACAATGGCACCCGCCAGCGCTTCCACCTGTTCCTTTGGCATGTTGATGATATGAAAAGCCAGCCGCTGTGCGGACTTGGCTCCTATGCTTGGTAAATGGGATAATTCTTCAATTAATTTATTAATATGACTGCTATATATATCCATGGTTTAAAACCCGCCTGATTTTCACATAATCTTGGATAAGTATAGCATAAAATGAGAAATTAGGCAATTTTTAATAAAATGCCTCCTAAAAAATAAAAGGGCAGACCTCTGTCTGCCCTAAAACTTTCCATATATTAGAACGGAAATCCTCCCATTCCTCCAAATCCACCGGTAATTTTCGCCATGGATGCCTGTGATTCCTCTTCCATCTTTCTTAATGCCTCATTTGTTGCCGCAACAATTAAATCCTCAAGCATTTCAATATCATCCGGGTCTACCACCTCTTCGGAAAGCTTCACCTTCAATATTTCCTTCTTACCGGATACGGTTACTTCTACCGCACCGCCACCAGCTGTTGCCGTAAATTCCTTAGCCTCCAGCTCCTTCGTACTTTCCTCCATCTGCTTTTGCATTCTCTGCGCCTGCTTCATCAGGTTATTCATGTTTCCAGGCATTGCACCCGGGAAACCGCCACGCTTAGCCATTTAATAAACCTCCTCGTTATCATCGATTTCTACTTCCATTGTAAACTCTGGCACATCTTTTGTAAACCCAAAACTCTCAGGGGAATCTTCTTCTGTCATGAATTTAATTTCTAATTCTACTCTTGTACCATATCTTTGTTCAATCGCCTCGAGTATAGCTTCAATACCATCCTGAGAACTGCAGAACTCTGCCGTCATGGTACTACAGCCTGAAATCACCAGTTCATTATCACCCATGCCCACCATTGCCGTGGTTCCCACAAGCATCATGCCAACATCCGAACGATGGATATCCGATAATGCCACAAGAATTTCCTTCCACATTCCTGCAATTTTATTCGTCTCTTCCTGCGACGGACGGATTGGCTCTTTTCTGACAAGCCGTCCCGAATTCCCACTCCCGGGATTTTTCATCCGGCTATTTGCAGAAGCACCGGAAAATCCGCCTGCTGACAGCTGCGCCATCATTTCCGGACTTAACATCGCGCCCTGCTCTACCTTCTTTTCCAGCTGGTTTAACCGGTCAATAATGGAATCCAGTCCATTTTCCATGGATGGCTTGGTCAGCTTAATGAGCGCCATTTCAATCAGAATTCGCTTCTGTGTGGAATAGCGGATTTGATTTGCAAGCTCGGAAAATATTCGGATATACCGCATTAAGACATCCACATCCACAAGGTTTGCCTCTTCTTTTAAAAGAGCCAGCGTATCCGTGGAAACATCAATCACATCCTCCACGCCATCAGACGTTTTTACCAGCAAAAGATTTCTCATGTACCATGTAAAATCCACAACCAGCTGATTCAAATCCCGTCCCTGAAGTACCAGTTCTTCCAGCTGGTAAATACATCCGGTCGTGTCACCGGATATCACTTTCCTAAGTAACCCGCTGAAGACCTCAGAATCTACTGCTCCAAGTACTTCCAGTACATTATCATATTTCAAATCCTGTCCCATGTAAAAGGCAAGACACTGATCCAGAAGGCTTAAGGCATCACGAAGAGACCCGTCTGCCGCCTTTGCTACATAACGGATTGCCCGCTCCTCCACATTAATTCCCTCTATCTCCATCAGTTCACTCAGCCTTGCTGCTATGGTATCAATGGAAATTCTCTTAAAATCATACCTCTGGCATCTGGAAAGAATCGTTATTGGTATTTTATGTGCTTCTGTCGTTGCAAGAATAAAAATTACATACGAAGGTGGTTCCTCCAGCGTTTTAAGAAGTGCATTAAATGCCCCTATGGAAAGCATATGAACTTCATCAATGATATAGACCTTATACTTTCCTTCTGCAGGTGAATACTGTACTTCCTCACGGATTTCCCGAATATTATCCACACCATTATTAGAAGCTGCATCAATTTCAATAAGGTTCATGGAATTCCCCGCCGCAATCGCTTTACAGCTGCGACATTCACCGCACGGATTCCCGTCCACGGGATTCTCACAGTTTACAGCCTTACCCAGTATCTTTGCAATGGTTGTCTTACCCGTTCCACGGGTTCCACAGAACAGATACGCATGTCCGATTCTGTTGTTAATAATCTGATTCTTTAGTGTTGTTACAATATGGTCCTGTCCCTTGACATCTTCAAATGTATCCGGGCGGAATTTTCTATATAACGCCGTATATGACATAATTAATCACCAAAACTAATTCCTAACGCCTTTGCTTCTTTAATAATGGAGCTTTCCGGGTCTACCATCTTAAGTTTGCCGGCTACTTCTGATAGCGGAACACTTACGATTTCATTATTACGGATTCCTACCATGTTACCAAATTCTTTCTTCAAAATCAGCTGTGCTGCTGCTGCACCAAGCCTTGAAGAAAGAACCCTGTCATATGCGCATGGGCTTCCGCCTCTCTGCATATGTCCCGGAATCGTAACACGTACCTCCTGTCCGGTTCTTTCTGCAATCTGATCCCCTATCTCATAAGAAATGGATGGATATGCCGGATTCTTTTTCTTTTCCTTGAGTTCTTTCTTTGGAAGAGCCGCATCCTCCTTGGAAATTGCGCCTTCCGCTACCGCCAGAATCGAAAATCTCTTACCCTGTTTTGCACGCTTGTCCAAAGCTGCACAAATCGAATTAATATCATATGGTATTTCCGGAATGAGAATGATGTCAGCTCCACTGGCAATTCCGGCATGAAGCGTAAGCCAGCCAACCTTATGTCCCATCACTTCCACAATAAATACACGCCCATGGGAAGATGCCGTTGTATGAATATTGTCAATCACGTTTGCCGCAATGTCCACTGCACTCTGGAAACCAAAGGTCATGTCGGTTCCCCATAAATCATTATCAATGGTCTTTGGCAGTGTAACCACATTCAATCCTTCTTCAGACAAGAGATTTGCAGTCTTATGAGTTCCGTTGCCGCCAAGAATTACAAGGCAGTCCAGATTCCACTTCTTGTAGTTCTGCTTCATTGCCTTAACCTTGTCCAGTCCATTTTCATCTGGAACACGCATCAGTTTAAACGGCTGTCTGGATGTTCCAAGAATCGTACCGCCTTCAATTAGTATTCCCGAAAAATCCTTCGGTGACATTTTTCTGGAATTACCATAAATTAATCCCTTATACCCCTCTTCAATACCAATGATTTCCACATCATCCAAAGCGTCATAAAGTGCCTTTGCAACACCTCTCATGGAAGCATTCAGGCTCTGACAGTCCCCACCGCTTGTAAGCATTCCGATTCTCAACATAGTCCTCTTCCTTTCCGTGCAAGTATTTGTATCTATCCTAAACCAATTTTAATCATATTATACACTAAAAGAAATAAAAATAAAAGATACCGGCTTTCCCGATATCCTTAAAATTTAATCCGCGCGGCTTACTTCGTACGCCTTTCCATAAACGCTTTCCGGACAGTTAGCTCGATCCAGGCAGCCTTGCGGCACACGGAAGGTTTCACTTAATGCTGCTTCATTCCTGACCTGACATGATTCATGAATTCCCGTTGCACAAGACCCAGACGTCAACACCACTTATCCAGTGCTGCTTCATAAAAAGACATCCTCTGCTTGCCATCACCCCTGCTGTAGCGGATTGCAGGTACAGGGCACCGCTATCTCCCCGGCTGCGCGGAAGTCTTATAAACGATTTAATTGCTGACCAAAAATAAGGTCAGTAGTGAAAGTATAGATGTTTTTCATTTATTTGTCAAGGATACTCTTTTTATCGAATCTTTCTTTTTTCTCAGTTCTTTGAAAAAATCCGTTAGCATCGCCGAACACTCTTCCTCCAGAATTCCCCGTTCCACCATGACCTGATGATTGAATCGTTCTTCCTCCAGAAGATTAAGAATTGAGCCGCAACACCCTGCCTTTGGATTCATGCTGCCAATTACCACACGGGGAATCCTCGCCTGTACAATAGCTCCGGCACACATCTGGC
>CAMEUH010000181.1 GCA_945938055.1 uncultured Eubacteriaceae bacterium
ATTGTAAGGAATTTCTTAGAGGTCAATAGCAAGGATTATGGAATTGCAGCTATGGAGAAACTTGCAAAGGTTTATGATTCAGGGAAAGTTCTAAATATTGCCAACTATGCACATATGTATGTCTTTGAATGGAATGGTAAGATAGTTGGTACGGGCTCGATTTCAAGTTTCTGGGGAAGTAAGACAGAAAGCATTTTGCTGACTATTTTCGTTTTGCCGGAATGCCATGGAAAAGGTATCGGAAGAAAAATCATTAATACATTGGAACAGGATGAGTTTTATGTAAGAGCAACTCGTATTGAAATACCTGCATCTATTACAGCAACAGAATTTTACAGGAAATTTGGATATGATTATAAGAATGGTGTTAAGGAGTTGGATGAAGAACATCATTGCAGGTTGGAGAAATTTAAGGAGGCAGGGCAATGAAACATTTTTTACATTTAAACGATTTTTCAAAGCAGGAAATTATTCATATATTTGAATTGGCGGATAAGTTAAAAGTAGATAACGAAGAATGTGATTGGCTGAAGGGGAAACGATTGTGTTTAATACAATTACTGTGCCACAAAAAGTAGTGCAGAAACAGATTTTGGAATAAGTATAAGAGTTCACAAAATAAACACAAAAAAATTAGCACTCACTATTGACAGATGCTAGTAATAGTACTATAACGTAGTCAGAACAAAAGAAAAGAAATTTTTTAAGCGTTTCTAAACATTCCAGGTTCAAAGTTTCATATTAACAAAGGTGCAATATTTTTAAGTAGAAAGGAAGGATGACTTATGATGACACCTGGTTTATTCCATGATAACTTTGATTTATTAGAGCGTTTTTATCAGGATCCAAGTAATAAATATATTACAATTGAGGAATAGGAGGACAAGAACATGAAAGAAGTAATTAAAGCATATAGTCGGAATCCTCATGTATTAAGAAAGCTGATTCGGTTTATGGGATATGTTCCGGCTAATATCATTGAAAAGGAAAAGAAATCAGTTACTCCGGTTGAAATTTTACAAGAGGATCAAAAAAAATTGCTGAAAGCAAGCGATGATAAGACAACAATTGAAATTAGTTATGAAGGTAAACTTTATCAGATAAAAGTTGCCAAGATTTATATGGATGAGACGAGTAGGGATATAGATGAAATTGAATTAGCTATTGTCAGCTAAAAGAAATATAAAAGGTCTTCTATGTGATGGAATCATAGGAGACCTTTTATTATGTCAAGAAAATAAATTATGTAATGGAACGATGAAAGCGTACAGCAGCAGAAATGAAGAAAATTAATATAGAAATAACAGAATTTCAGTGATGATTGAAAGAAATCGTAATGCTTGTGCATATTATTTATGTAAAGCCTTAAGGAGTGAACATATATATGTCAAAAGAAGAATTTGCAGTCTTTGCAGAAAAGTATATGGATACAATTTATCGTGTGGCATATAGCTGGACGAAGCAAATGATGTGACGCAGGACGTTTTAATACAACTATACAAAACAACAAAGGAGTTTGAGTCAGACTCTCATTTAAAGAATTGGTTAATTAGAGTTACCGTCAATCAATGCAAAATGAGGAAGATGGTACGGTATGGGTGTATTATTTAAATCGGAAGCTGGAAATCACAGACAAATTTAAAGATGGTATATGTTATGTTAAATTAAGTGGCAATGGCGAAACAATATATATGACCATAAAATATCAGCATGGTTATGCAATGAGTCCGCATTGTTATGTACAGCCCGAGGAATTTAACACTAGTCCGAGGTAAGTTATTTTGGAGTCAATAGTTTTGTCTTTATGGAAAGTTTGCTTGACATTTTTTGACGAAGATGTATAATATAAGTATGGAAAGTAAACTTTACATTTCGAAGGGGATGATGGAATTACAATGAAAAATAAACTGGAGGAATTAAGAAAGGAAAGAGGAATCAAACAGGAGGAATTGGCAGAGGCAATGGAAGTCTCAAGACAAACGATAGGCTCGTTGGAAAATGGAAGATACAATCCGTCAATTTTATTAGCATTTAAGCTGGCAAGATATTTTGAAATGTCGATAGAAGACATATTTATTTACGAGGAGGATTCAGAATGAAAAAAACGGATTATTTGATTACAGGCATAGGTTTTGTTATACTGGGTATAGGCTTGTATATGGTAAAGACATTAGAAAACGTGCAAGGAGTTATTTTAACGTTACCTTATATCCTGGTGGGAACCGGATGCGGCTCTTTTGGATATGGAATGAGTAATATTATTTCTAAAAAAGCTATTTCAAAAGACGTAAAATTACAAAAGCAGATGGAAATAGAAGAGAATGATGAGCGTAATATTGCAATTACAAATAAGTCGAAAGCAAAGGCATATGATTTAATGACTTTTGTGTTTGGAATAGTGATGCTGATATTTGCCCTGATGAATATTGATATGGTGGCAATACTGCTTCTGGTGGCAGCATATTTGTTGGTGCATATCTATGCAATATATTATCGCTTAAAGTATGAGAAAGAAATGTAAAAGGCAATAAAGATAAGGAACAGACCTTGAAATGAGTCAAATACCCCCTCATTCCAAGGCCTGTTTTTTTATCAATGATACCGGTGAGAAATAAACGGAGAAACAATTGCATGAATTTATGAGTGTTTATTGTAAATGGATAGTTCTTCTGGTATTCTTAATAATATAGGGTAGTTCTAGCAAAAAGGTGAAGAAACGGATTTTGGAAGAAGTTTAGGAGTAATGTAAAGATTGGAGACAATGGATATGGGGAGACCATTGTATGAGAAGTATAGATTTGTTAAATTGGAAGATGAAATGGAGTTAAAAGGAATATTCTAATGAAAGTAACTTATATTTATCACAGCTGTTTTCTGATTGAAACTGAGAAATGCTATTATCTTTTTGATTATTTTAAGGGTTCTCTGCCGCAGATGGACGTGGGGAAACCGATTTTGGTTCTGGCCAGCCACAAACACAAAGACCACTACTGCCCGGCGGTATTTTCGATTTTAAAAGAATTAGGAATGCAAAAAATATATGCCGTTTTATCGAAAGATATACCTTCTAAGAACACTCCGGAAGACATTCCGTGTATGATTGTTTCTCCCTGTGAAAGCTATGAATTACCATTAGGACAGAAACTTGTTACGTATCGTTCCACGGATAAGGGTGTCGCATTCCTTATTCAGGATGGGGATGAGATTTTCTATCATGCCGGGGATTTAAATGACTGGGTATGGGAGGAAGAAACAGATTCCTATAATCGCCAAATGACGGGAAGCTATCGAAAACAGATTGATCTTTTATCTGAGGAACTGCATGGAAGACCTCTTACTGCGGCCTTTGTTGTTCTGGATCCCAGACAAGAGAAAGATTATGGAAGAGGCATGCTGTATTTTTTAAAACGTATTCAGGGTAATTGTATCTATCCCATGCATTATTGGGAAAAACCGCAGATTATCGAACGATTTATACAAGAATATCCGCAGTATCAGGAGCGTATTAAGCTGACAGAAACGTCACAGTTTTAGATAACAAAATATGATATTAAAAAGAAAGGGGATTAACTATGAATTTTAAAATGTATCACGAAAATTATAACGTATCCAATCTGGACAAGTCTCTGGATTTTTATGAGAAAGCACTGGGACTGCATGAAAAACGCCGTATCAGTGGAAATGGTTTTATCATCGTATATTTAGGAAATAACGAGAGTACTTTTGAGCTGGAACTGACCTGGCTGGAAGAACATCCACAGCCTTATGATCTGGGAGAATGCGAATTCCATCTTGCTTTTCGAACGGATGACTATGAAGCAGCGCATAAACTTCATGAAGAGATGGGATGTATTTGTTTTGAAAATCCGGCGATGGGAATTTATTTTATTACGGATCCGGATGGATATTGGCTGGAAATTGTGCCGAATAAAAAGGAGCATTATCAACATGAACATTGAAGAATCACATAAAAAAGCCATGGGATTTCTGAAAGAATACGGACTTTCTACCAATGAGGATTCGTTCAGAGATGAGTTTTTTACAAACGCAAATCTGTATCATCCGGAAGGAAGAAATATAATGCTTCTGGGACTGGATGTACTTCCGGAATATCGTGGACAGGGTCTGGCAAAAGAAATCATGTTTCAGTATCTTCGCAGAGAAAGTGAAAGAGGCAGGAAAACAATTATTTTGACATGTTTGGATTCGAAAGTAAAGATGTATGAGAAAATGGGATTTTGTAATAATGGAATAGCAAAGTCTTCCTGGGGTGGAGAACAGTGGTTTGAGATGACCTGTGTGCTGAATTTTAATTAAAATAAATTTTATAAATGTATTGCATGGTTGTCTGCATAAGTGATATCTTATAAAGAAAGAGCGATTAGATAATTATGTAGAATATTGAAATAGAAACTTTACTCTGTGGAGGAAACATAATGGGACTGTTTATTAATTGCCTTGCTGTGGTATGTAGTACAATTATTGCAATTTGTGGAATTAGTTATTTTGTACGGGAAAAGAATGCCGGAAGTCTGCGGTATTTCATGCTTGTAATGGGATTTTTTGGCACCTTATGGAGCGGTGGCTATGGTATTATGGGATTTACGGAAACCGTAGAAGAAGCGGCTATCTTCCGGGCAGTCGGAGTGGTAGGCGTTGCGGGTTTTATGATGACAGAAGCGCTGATGGTTGCTTATATGATCCGGCTTCCTAAGTGGCTGTTTCGCACTTATGCAGCTGTATTTGGAGTTTTTGCTGTCATAGATTTGCTTTTTTTCATACCTGACCCTCATCCTTTTGTGCGGATAGACGGAAGAATGTGCTATTATGCAACAAATAGCATTGGAAGAACGATACATAGTTTATTTTTGGTATTTGTTGCGATAACAATGATTGGCATTGCCGTTATCTGGGTGCGTAAGGAAAAAACGACACGTGAGGCTTATTATGTCAGGGCTGTTATTCTCTCTAATCTGGCTATCTTGTTTTCCTGTATCCCGGATACGATTCTTCCGGTGTTAGGGAAGCCTTCTTTTCCGAGTTCTGCTTATGGGATGTTTCTAACCTATATGATTACGTGGTTTTGGGCTACCAAGTTTAATGCGTTCAGTATTACAGTGGGAAATTTAAGTCAATATATTTACGAGTCTGCAAACACCGCTATACTGATTTTTGATGAACACTTCCGTCTTGTTTTGGCGAATCATTACGGGAAGACGCTTTTGGGAATTGAAAAGATTGAAAATCAGAAATTTTCCGGGCTGTTTCAGAGTACAGAAGAGGCAGTTGTGAGGTTGCTTTCTACGATTTTACAGGATAATAAAGGAGTGGCGGAGCTGGTATCCACACATGGAGAAATCAGTTGTTCGCTGAATTTTTCCGTCGCAAGAGACTTCCATGACGACCCTTACTGCATCGTCTGTTTTGTGTATGACCTTACAAAGGAAAAAAATATGCTGCAGGAGCTTGTTCAGGCAAACGAAGCAAAGA
>CAMEUH010000182.1 GCA_945938055.1 uncultured Eubacteriaceae bacterium
AGAGGGACCAAAGCTTTATAAGCGGAATGGCTATTATTACATTTTTGCTCCTGCAGGTGGCGTAAAAACAGGATGGCAGACCGTTCTGCGTTCCAGAAACATTTATGGGCCTTATGAATATAAAAATGTTCTGGTGCAGGGAGATACTCCGGTAAACGGACCGCATCAGGGCGCATGGGTGGATACACCAACTGGTGAGGACTGGTTTTTACATTTTCAGGATGTCTATGCGGCAGGAAGAATCGTACATTTACAGCCAATGGTCTGGGAAAATGACTGGCCAATTATTGGAGCTTATCAAAAAGGTGAGGACTTTGGAGTTCCGGTCATGGAGCATAAGAAACCGGATGTGGGAGCAGTTTATCCGGTTATGGCACCGGATGCAGAGGATGAGTTTGATTCGGTGACGCTGGGGCTTCAGTGGCAGTGGAATGCAAATTATGACAACAGCTGGTATGCCATGGACCCGGAAGGCAGCAGCATTGTGCTGAATGCAGTCCATAAGGATACAGAAGAGTCTATTTCCAATGTGCCAAATCTCCTGCTTCAGAAATGGTGTATGCCGGAGTTTACGGCAGATACGGTCATGACCCTGGATAAGTTAAATGAGGGAGACATGGCAGGAATGGTTTCCCTGGGAATGCGTTTCGGAGCAATTGGCGTAAGAAAAGAAGCAGATGGACTGTACCTTGTGAAAATCCATGGTGAGCAGGTGTTCAAACAGGAAGCGGCAACGGCGGTGGACCAGGTGGAAACTGTGAAAAAGCTCGATGAGTGTGCCGTGGCATTTTTTCGAAATGTGGTAAAAAGAGTAGAACCAGTGGAACCGGGCGTGCTGCGGGAAATGATTTCCCTTGCTTATAGCACCGATGGAGAACATTTTGAAACGGTGTTGGAATTTGAAGCACTTGCGGGACGCTGGGTTGGAGTAAAGAATGGACTTTTTGCAGTAACAGAGAAAGAAAAAGGCGGAAGCACGGCAATTGATTATTTCCGGATTCGTCCTCTGTAAAAAACAGATAAAACTTTTTCAGGAGTGTTCTTTTCGAACACTCCTTTTTGTAATATAATAAGAGAGCGGACACCGTCAGGCAATCCACTCTCTTATTTGAGGAGTTTATGAAAAAAAGAAAAAATTAAATCTTAACTAGCTTTACTTTTAATGTTATTATAGAAAGCAAATGTGTACATAAAATGTGGAAAATATTAACAGATTGTAAACATTTTGTGCAAAATTGTGAATAAGAGGTCAAAAAAAACGATTATACTATAGAAAATAGACAATTGATTGGATTAAAGGAGAAAAAGATGTTTAAGAAATTAAAAGATAATACACCGTGCTGGTGTCGCTCCGGCAGATTGTACGGAGAATGTCACAAAAATTTTGATGCAAGGCTGGCGGTATTAAAGGCGGCAAAAAAGAAAATACCGCCAAAGAAAATCATAAAGAACGAGGAACAGATACAGGGAATCCGTGAGAGCAGCCGAATTAACATTGCCGTTCTGGATTATGTTGCAGAGAATATCCGGGAGGGAATGACCACGGAAGAGATTAATACAATGGTCCATCAAAAGACTCTGGAAATGGGAGGAATCCCGGCACCGCTTAATTATGAAGGCTTTCCAAAGAGTGTCTGTACCTCCATTGGAAGCCAGGTATGCCATGGAATTCCGTCGACAGAAGACGTTCTTGAGAATGGGGACATCATTAATGTGGATGTGTCTACCATATATAACGGATATTTTTCGGATTCTTCACGAATGTTTTTGATTGGTGAGGTACATCCTGAGGTGAAACGGCTGGTTGAAGTGACAAAAGAAAGCATTAACGTGGGGCTTCGTGAAGTAAAGCCATGGAATCCCATTGGAAATGTGGGCGCGGCAATCAATGAATTTGCCAGAAAAAATGGTTATTCGGTGGTGCGTGAAATTGGTGGACATGGTGTGGGACTGGAATTTCATGAGGAGCCGTATGTGAGCTTTGTAAGTAACTGGAATACCGGCATGATTATGGCACCGGGAATGGTCTTTACCATTGAACCCATGATTAACATGGGGGAACCGGATATTTTTATTGACGAGGATAATGACTGGACTGTTTATACGGATGACGGAATGCCATCAGCACAATGGGAAGTAACAGTGCTGGTAACAGAAGATGGGTATGAGATTCTGACGTATTAGAAACAGAAGAAGGTTTTCGAAAAATTGGGGAATGCAGAATGAATATTGTTGAAGTGAAGAACATAAAAAAATCATATGGGAAAAAACAGGTGCTTCGTGGTGTTGATTTTTACGTAAAAACAGGCGAGTGCGTTGCACTGGTTGGAGCAAATGGATGTGGCAAGACCACACTTCTTGGAATTCTGGCTGGTTCTTTAAAAGCGGATGATGGTGAAGTTTCCTATCATGGGGAAAATCCGTTCCGGGATCGGAAAGTTTTCTGCAAATATGCCGGTTATGTGCCGCAGGAGAACCCGTTAATGGATAAATTGTCCGTGAAGGATAATCTGCGGTTCTGGTACTGTGACAGTAAAAGGTCTTTAAAGGATGACATGGAACATGGAATTTTGAAAGAGTTTGGACTGGATCAGTATCAGAATGTCTCAGTGGAGAAGCTTTCGGGCGGATTAAAGAAACGTCTGAGTATTGCATGTGCGTTGGCCGCAGACCCACAGATACTGATTATGGATGAGCCGGGAGCAGCCTTGGATATTGTGTGCAAGGAAGAAATTAAGCAGTATCTGCTCCGTTACATGGCAAATGGAGGAACGGTGATTCTGACAAGTCATGAAGAGGCAGAACTTTCCATCTGCAGCAGAATGTATCTCTTAAAAGATGGAAAGACGGAGGAACTTCCGAAAATTTTATTCGGGGAGGAACTGATGGAAAGGATGAAGCAGGGTGAATAAGAAAAAAACATTGTGTTTTCTTCAGATAAAGCGTGCTTTTTGCTCCATCCCGGTAATTTTTTTCGGAACGGCAGTCTTTACGGCACTTGTTGCACTGATTGCCGCCGGGGGTGTATTGCTGTTATCTTCCAATGAGGAAAGCGCGCCAATGAAAGTGGCAATGGTAGTGGAAGACGATAATAAATATACCCGCATGGCAATTTCTTATTTACTGGAGGATGAATCGGTTAAAAATACCTGTTCCTTTCAGGAAATGAGCCAAAAGGAGGCGGAAAGTGCGCTGATTGATGGAAGCGTATTTGCTGTGGTTGTGATTCCAAAAGATTTTCTTGCAGGAGTCTTAAATGGCACCAATCTTCCGGCAAGGATTATTCTGCCCAAAGCGGGCATGAATTCCCAGTCACGGTATTTTCAGGAACTGATTGAATCTGGGGCCTCGGATCTTGCCACAGCGCAGGCGGCAATTTATGCATTGGGTGATTTGTGCATGGCAACCGGGATTGATGCCATTGCAGAATCCGAGGATTATCTGAACCGAAATCTTTTACTGTTTGCGTTACGCAGAAATACATATTATGGAAAAATGGAATTATCGGATACCGGTGATTTAACGACAGTGCAGTTTTATGCAGCAACCGGAATCGTATTACTTTTATTCTTTAGCGGAATTACCTGCTGCGATATTTTAAAGCGGGAACAGGGATCCTTTGTAAATGTATTGAAACGGTATGAAATCTCATCCGGTCTCTTGGCAGTTTCCAAGATTCTTGGGGTAATGGCGGTATATGTGCCATTCTTTCTTATAGTGTACCTGATACTGTCAGCGTTCCACGTAATAGCATTTTCCGTTCAGGCATTGCTTTCTGTGATTGTAGTGGTATTTGCAGTATTTTCCATGAATCTTTTTGTATTCTGGATTACTGATGGAAGGATGGCAGGAACCATGGTTTTATTTCTGGGGACGATGGTGATGATGTTTGTTTCAGGAAGCTTTATTCCGGAGGTGTTTCTTTCAGAAGGAATGAATGCCATCGGACGGGTGATGCCGGTAAAATATATTACAGGGCTGTGCGGACAGATTCTTACCGGGGAGGTTCTCCTTCGGAATGTGGTTATCTGCATGCTGACCGGAATCGTTTTTGTGGCGGCGTCTGTTTTATGCCAGAAGCTTCGGGAATATTGGGGAAGGGATTAAGGAGAAGACGGAATGAAGAAAATAATGCTATGGCTCTGGCTTCTGACCAAGAGACAGTTAAAAAATGTATTTTTCCTGATGATTGTGGTTCTCGTTCCGGTTCTCTCCTTTGTAGCTTCCCGTGTGGATTCCTTATCACAGGAAACGCAAAACAGGGCAGCTCTTTATGCAAGGGATGATGATAAGATTGCAGCAGGAACCATAGAGGAGCTTTTAACGGCAGACAGCAGCTATGAGTTCTATCTGTGTGGAAGTGAAGAAGAACTGATTGACGAGGTGCGTGACGGAAATGTCCAATGTGGTTTTATCTTTGATGATAAGTTAACCGAGCGGATTGAAAAAGGAAAATACAAGGGAAATCTGATCATTGTTGCCAAGAAAAACTCCATTCTGGCAGATACCATCCGGGAAACGGTTTTTGCGGCATATTTTAAGGAATTTGCAAAAAAGACCGGACTTGATTTTATTGCATCCAATGAGAAGTTTTCCCAGATGGACCCGGAGGGATTGGAACAGTTTGAAGGCGCATATGAACAATACCGGGAAGGAAGCGGAACGTTTAAGGTGTCATTTGAAACCATGGATGGAGCAGATTCGTTTGCAGAAACACAGGTGATTGAAACAACAGCCGTAAAATTTCCGTTGCGTGGCATCATGGCAGTTCTTATCATGACCGGTACCATGATGGGATTATTAGGCTGGCTGTCTGACAGGGAGAAAGGCGTTTTCGCTCCGATGAAACATGATTTTATTGTTCTTTCAAGGCTTTTTTATGTTTTGATTCCAACGGCGTTTCTTGGAATTTCAACCATCATAAGTCTTATGGCATGTGGTGAAAATGTATCCCTGGGACATGAAATCATGACAATGGCAGGATATGTGGTGCTTCTTACGGTGATTGGAACTTTTTTCAGTTTCCTGATCCGGAAAAGTTCTGCAGTCATTAGTGCAATGCCGGTCTTCATCATTGGAAGTCTCTTAATCTGTCCGGTATTAATTGACCTGACATTGTACGTTCCGGTATTAAAGTGGATCCGGTATCTGTTTGTGCCATATTATTACATGAACAGTTTTTAAAAAGAAAATCCGGTGGGAATTCAAAAAAAGTTCTTGAATCTCCCACCGGAATATGATAAGATATCATAAATCAGATAGCAGTATGCAGATTGCTGTCTATTATAGAAAAAGGACTAGGGACGGGCAAGGATGTCCGGATTGTCTTTTTTTTTTGCCTAAGAATACTTATGTGAAAGGTTTATTGGTGGTAAGATGAAAGCTTTTTTGATTCTTGAAGACGGTACTGTGT
>CAMEUH010000183.1 GCA_945938055.1 uncultured Eubacteriaceae bacterium
TCCAAGCGGTGAAAACGCAACCAGAAGCGTCATGATAATTGCTGCGATATAGCCATACAATGCCAGTTGTTTCCACCGGCGGTAATCAATTCTTGAAATAACCTCCATACAGAAAATCCCAATTGCCGTGGTCAGCATCTGCTTTTTCAGGTAAAACGCCGGATCACCGGTCTTTAATCTTCCGTTATAGGAACTGGTACTATATAGCACAATCAGTCCAAAAATCAAAAGAAAATATATGATAAACTTAAGACTATAATCATAATACCTTGTTCTGGTCTTAGTTTTCTTCATTGCTTCCTCCATCCTCTGCCATGTTCTTTTCAATTCCAAGATACGGCAGAATATTTTCAAACAGTTCCCGGATGACCGGTGCTGCTATGGTTCCCCCATAATAAATTCCCGTTGGTTCATCAATAATGCACATTGCAATAATCTGCGGATCTTCTACCGGAACAAATCCGATAAATGAAGCGATGTATTTATGCTCACTTCGTGGAAGTTTCTGTGACGTTGCCGTCTTGCCGCCAATGGAATACCCTTCAATCTTTGCCTTCTTACCGCCGCCCTCTGATACCACCTTATGAAGAATTTCTTTCATGGTATCACTGGTCGACTGCTCTATGGCATTTTCCTTTTCCTCATAAGTAAGTATATGTTCATTTCCATCTGCATCAATGGTTTTGATGCCAAAATGAGGCGTAACCAGTGTTCCTCCATTGATAATCGCACTGGCTGCCCGCAAAAGCTGCATTGGTGTTATCTGAAATGACTGTCCAAAAGACATGGTTGCCAATTCCACAAGTCCTACATTTTCTTTTTTATGTACTATCGTGGATGCCTCTCCCGGAAGGTCAATTCCTGTCTTTTCCATGAGTCCGAGTTTCGTCATGTAATCGTAAAAACGATCCACGCCTACCCGGAGGCCCCATTCAATAAATGCCGGATTACAGGAGTTCATGACCGTCTGTGTAAAGGTCTGTGTTCCATGTCCCGTTGTCTTATGGCAACGGATTCTCCGGTCTTCCACAATCTTAAATCCCGGACAGCTGTAGGTTGTGTCCAGCGTCACTACCTTCGTTTCCAGCGCAGCTGTCGCTGTTATCATCTTAAATGTGGAACCGGGTTCATAGGTGTCATTAATACACGTATTTCTCCACATTTTATTCAAAAGGTCCTGATATTCCTTATCCGATATTCCCTCCGGAGCCGTTGTATTTAAAGTAAACGGATCATTTAAATTATATTCCGGAACATTTACCATTGCAAGTATTTCTCCATTGGAAGGATTCATTACAATGATAGAAACATTTTTTGCCCCCTTTGCCTCAAGGGTACGATATGCAAGCTGTGTTGCATAGGTCTGTATGTTAATATCCAGACTGGTCACCAGATCCTGACCCGCCACAGGCTCCATGCGGTTTTCCCGCGTGCCCTCAATCTCAATTCCCTTTGCATCCGTAACGGTCAGTATCAGCCCGTTCTTTCCCTGCAGATATTCATCATAAGCCACTTCCAGACCGACAATTCCCTGGTTATCGCTTCCCGTAAAGCCAATCACCTTGGAGGCAATGGAATCATTCACATAATATCGTTTATAATCCTCATCCACCTTGACACCGTCAAGGTCATATTCCCGGATTTTATCGCCAATCTCTTTTTCAACATTTGTTTTAATCTTTTCAATGGAAGAATATTTTTCTACTCTTTTCCTGACATATTCTTCGCTAAGATCCAGTTCCTTTACCAGTACATCAATCACCCGTTCCGGATCACTAATCTGGTTATGAATGACAGAAATAGTACAAACCGTCTTATTGGCAGCAATTAATTCTCCATTCCGGTCCAGGATTCTCCCCCTGAGTGCTTTTATTTTACGCTCACGTTCATGGATTTCCTGTGCTTTTGCCGCATACTCCTGCGCCTTAAAAATCATCACATAGCCAACCCGGCATGAGAGTCCCGCCAGTATTATCAGAAAAACCGCCATGCAAATCACGATTCTTTTTCTATGCCGTGTTCTCACCTGCATAGGACACCTGCCAACATCTACTTACAACATTTTATTTTTCTTTTATCAAAATATACATTAACAAAGGAAATTAATTCGCGGCAGTTTCCGGTTTTGTTTCATTCTGTCCGGTTCCGGCTTCCGTTGTTTCCTGTGTTGTACTTTCCGTTGGTTCCGGCTGCGTTGTACTTTCTGCCGGTGGATTTGTTGTTGTATCATCAGAATAATCCGGAAATACATTCAGATAAGGAAGAATGTCTACCAGAATATCATGGGAAAGCGTACATACCGGAGCGGATTTACCAATTAAGCCAGCTTCCACATCTGGAATATCAATCACCACATAAATTAAGAACTGCGGATCATCTACCGGTGCAAAACCCATGAAAGAAATCAGATAATCATGTTCACTCCGGTAACCCAGATTTCTTCCTTCCTCATCATAAGCCCACATCTGGCCGGTTCCTGTTTTTCCGCCAATGTCATATCCGTCAATTGCCACACTCTTTGCTGTTCCTGCACTCACCGTGTTTCGAAGATATCCTCGGAGGATTTCGGAAGTCTCACTGGTAATTGTCTGGCGAATCAAAGTCGGTTTAATGGTACTAACCACTTCTCCGCCGTTTGTTTCAATTCTCTTTACAAAATGCGGTTCATAATAATATCCGCCGTTAATCAGTGATGCAAATCCTGCTACCATCTGATGCATATTGACATTAAAATTCTGGCCAAAGGTATTGGTTGCCACGTCTGTTGCATCCATATCCTTGGCATCCTTGGTAAGACCGGCATCCTCACCCGGAAGGTCTACATAGGTTTTATAACCGAAGCCAAAAATTTCCTGATATTTTTCCATAAGCTCCGGTCCCATCATTTCACCGATTTTTAACAGTGCCACGTTGCAGGACTGCATAATGGACTGTTCCACCGTAAGAACTCCGTGTCCATTACGATTGTGACACCAGACATCCTTATCAAGAACCTTTTCCTTTCCATTACAGGTAAACGTTTCATTTCCGGTCAGTACGCCCTCTTCCAGCGCCGCAGCAACCGTAAACGGCTTAATGACCGAACCAGCCTCATAAATATCGCTGACACAGTAGTTTCTCCACAGCTGATAGAGTGCATTTACCGTATCCTCATCACTCATGGCATTCAGTTCTTCTTCCGTATATACACCAGACATATCTCTTGGATTATTTAAGTCAAAGACCGGATACGAGGCTTCTGCAATAATTTCTCCATTATTCGGATTCATGACAATCACTGCCGTATTTCTGGAGCCATATTTTTCGTTAAATGCCTTAATATGATTTTCGATAATACTCTGAACGGAAAAATCAATCGTGGTAATAATGTTATATCCGTCAACTGCCGGTTTTACCGTTTTTTCCAGATTCAGTTCACTATCTACATATCCATAGGAAACTCCATCAATTCCCGTCAGTTCATTATTATAATAATTTTCAAGTCCCAATTCCCCGCTGGATGCTGATGTTGCAAATCCTATGACGTCACACGCCAGCGTTCCAAACGGATAACTTCTTACATACTCTTCTTCGAACCAGACACCCTTAATAAACGGATTCGTCTTACTATCTGCCACCAATGCATTAAACGGGGCAATCTGGTCTGCCGTCAGTCCCTTTAATAATTTTTCATACTGGCTTCCCGGCTTTTTGGAAAGAATTGCCTCCAGATCCTGCCATGACAAATCAAAGCATTGTGTTAATGCCGTAAGCGTCGGTTCCTTAAAACGTTCATCACTTAATACAACCTTTGGATCAAAAATCAGATTATAGACTTTGGAGCTATATGCCAGAACCGTACCGCTTCTGTCCTTGATATCGCCGCGCTTAAAAGGAAGAATGACGCTGTCATACTGCTGATTATCCAGAACAAGCTTGGAATACTTATCACCATTTTTATAATTAATAAAAGTTAAATACGTAGCAAGAGCTACTAACAGCACAAGGATAATACCAAATGCCATTAATAGCTTTTCCTTCATCCGATTATTAAAAACATTTTCCACAAATGGTTCTTTACTCTTTTTTCTTGCCATCTTCACTACACCTTACTTCTGGGGAATATCACCAAGCTGTTTTACACATTCCATTTCCTGACTGTTATAGACAATCACCTGGTCCTTATTTGCATAAACCATACCCAGTTCGTTAATAGCAACATTTAATATATTATCATAATCAATAGAACTGTCAATGACAACTTCTGTCAAATCATTGTCCGTCTTCAGATCAACATATTTTGCTTCCAGCTCGCTAATCACTTCTGCTTTTCCGGATACTTCTGCCTGTAAATCCAGATAGCGGATACAGGACAGACACACAGCAATCAGAGCAACCATGGTAATGGTAAGTGCCATGCGGTTCTGCATGGCCTGTGCTCTGGTATATAAGTCTTTCTTAGGCTTTCTGGTCTTTACCACATGAAGCTTCGGTTTCTTTTCCTGCTTCTTTTCTTCCTTACGGAGTGGTTCCAGTTGAAGCACATTGCTTCCCTGAACATAGGAAGTATTATATTTTAATTCATCATAAGATGCGTAATAGTCACTATATCTTAATTCTCTCATTGTGTAATCCTCCTCGCAAATTTTTTATACCACGTTCCGTCTTCCTCTAACATTAATTCAATCTTATACATGTTCAAACACCCTGAGTTTGGAACTTTTGGAACGTTTGTTATATGCGATTTCCTCTTCGGAAGGTTCAATTGGTTTTCTTGTAATGACATGTCCCTTTGGTTTGTTTCCACAGATACAGACCGGAAAATCCGGCGGGCATGTACAAGGATTTTCATTATTTCGAAATCTTGTTTTTACAATTCTGTCTTCTAATGAATGAAACGTTATGATACAGATTCTTCCGGATTCCCTTAACAAATCAATCATGGTATCGATGGAATCATCCAAAACATCCAGTTCGTGGTTTAATTCAATCCGTATTGCCTGAAAAGTTTTCTTTGCCGGATGTCCTCCTACGGCTCTTACCTTCATGGGAATTGCAGCCTTTATGATTTCCGTCAGCTGTCCGGTCGTTTCAATCCTTTTTTCTGTTCTGGCATTTACAATATG
Source organism: uncultured Eubacteriaceae bacterium (assembly GCA_945938055.1). GTDB lineage: Bacteria > Bacillota > Clostridia > Lachnospirales > Lachnospiraceae > MGBC120314. Next base: position 5,106 of record CAMEUH010000183.1, read on the forward strand.
CTTTGCAATGTTTTTTGCAAATTTATCTTCCCCGTAATCACGGATAATCCGGTATAAATCAAATTCACTATAATCATTAACAATATCTGCTGCCGTCTTCTCATTCCGCTGATCCATTCTCATGTCAAGCGGTGCATCCACCTTATAAGTAAATCCGCGTTCCGCCGTATCAAGCTGATATGAGGAAACGCCAAGGTCTAAAAGAATTCCGTCTACCTTTTCAATTCCAAG
>CAMEUH010000184.1 GCA_945938055.1 uncultured Eubacteriaceae bacterium
CATAATTGACATCGCCGGTTGAAGCATCTACGTTTACCAGTTCCAAAACATTGGAAACAAAAACCTTATCTCCTTCCAGCGTCACATGGCCGTTTACATCTGATAAAAGCTTCAGTCCGTCCGCAGATATACTCATGTTTCTTCCATACTTAAAGACGGCTCTTTTTGCTTTTTTCGGCAAAATGTTTCTGCCTAATACATCGACTCCCATAGTTCCAGGAATTTCCGGAGTAATACTGGCAACAACATCTCCTTTTTTCACATGATTCAGAGTATCCAGATCATGAAAATCCACGCTTCCATCTTCTTTTACCTTAGGCTTTGCCTTTTTATCAACTTCAAAATGATAGGTAATACTGGCATCAACACCATCAACCGGTGCCAGTCCCCTTGCTGTTACATAACTTTCAAAATAATTTTTATGATGAACAAGTTCCTTGATTTTTTCCGTGTCAATTCCATATTTAATACCAAGATTATTCAAATCACGGATGATTTCATCCTCCGTCATTTGGGACGCACCCACAAACCCTGGATAAAAGGTTGTTTCAACCCGAAGTAAATCTGCCGATACCCGGTATTCTCCCCATTCATTGGAAGGAAGCGATTTTTCCCCGACACGCACCTGAATCTGATCTTTGCAGGAAATTAAAGCAGTCTTTACTGCCGGAAGATCACAATCACCAATTCCGGCTTTATCAATATAGTGAACAATGTCATCCATCAGAACACTACGTCCCCCATCCTGTGGGGCATAGATGTTAAGATAGAGACCATCTTCCTGATTTTCAAACTGAAAATATCCATTCATAAACATAATCCTCTCATAAAGCAGTTAACTTTCCTGTATCTGTTGTCATGCAAATAAAATTCCGGCAAAATCTCCCAGCTGTCCTTTCATTTTCTGTAATCCCTTTGTATGAAGCTGCGAAACTCTTGATTCCGTAACCTCCAGGACCCGGCTGATTTCTTTCAGGGTCATCTCTTCATAATAATACAACACAATGACACTCCGTTCCTTTTCCGTCAGTGAATCCAGTGCCTGTGCTATTTTTTTCTTCAATTCTTCCTTTTCCACGGCTGTTTCCGGCTGTTCAAAATGAGAATTCACGGAAGCATCCATCTTAACATCACTTCCCATAGAAGTAAATTCATCCAGCGATACCAGATTTGTTACCATGGACTGTCCCTGCCAGGAATTCAATTCATCTACTGAAATTTCCAATTCAGCAGCAATCTCCTCATCCGTTGCCTGTCTTCCCTGCTCAGACTCAATTTTGGACATGGCACTATCTATTTTTTTCTGTTTCTGCCTTAAGGAACGTGGAATCCAGTCCATTTTACGAATCTGGTCCAGAATGGCTCCCCGGATTCTAAGACTTGCATAAGTCTCAAACTTCACATTTTTACCATAATCAAACTTATCAATGGCATCAATTAATCCAAAAACACCATATCCAACAAGATCATCATATTCCACATTATACCCCAGATACATACTGAGTCTTCCAGCCACTAATTTCACCAGCTGTGCATATTCTATGATGAGCTTCTCGCGTAAATCGGCTCTTTTTGTTTTCGTATATTCTTCCCACAATCTGTTTCTTGCCGGTTCATCCATTGGCTACCCTCCGTCAGAAGCAATTATTTTTCCCCGTTATCTTCTGCTTCCTTTTCTGCATCTTTCTTTTCATTCTCCATATTTTCCTCATCTTCCGGCTCTTTCACTGAAAGTACAACGGAAAATAGTTTTCTCAGACACAAACCTAATCCATAGAACAAAACCAGTGCTCCTAAAACCAGCCAGAGCCAGCTTGTTCCTTCATATCGATAAATAAATGTCACTACGCATACTACAAATCCGGCTAACAAAGATAGCATAACCGGCAAATTCTTAAAGCTCATCTAATTTTCCTCCACATCAAATGACTTTTACCGGTTTTCCAACGGATTTGATAAGATACTCTCCGGTTGCAGAATCAAACTCAACTGTTCTACCATAATTCAGTCCCGTATCCTGTGCCAGAATACGGATATTTTCCTTTGCCAGAACTGCTTTAACAGCTTCCACATTCCGTTCGCCGACCCGCATGAAGTCTGAATTATCCTTTATCGCAAACATCTGCGCGCCACCGGCAATCTTTGCAGTCAGCCTGTTCCTTGCGGCACCTGCTGCAACCATCTGCCGGATTAGTTCCACAATCCCAGTATCTGCAAATTTTGCAATATTCGTATTATTGCGAATCTGCGTACTGTCAGGAAGCATGATATGTGCCAGTCCGCTAATCTTCGTAGTGGAATCATATAAGGCAATTCCAACACAGGACCCCAGTCCCAGCGTAGTTAATTTATCTGGATATTTGCAGATTTTAAGATCTGCCATTCCAACCTTTATCATTTCTGACATTGCAACATCCTCCCATCACATATGAAGCGCTGCAAGAATCTTGTCGTATGAGTCCAGTTCCGGTATCAGAAGAAAATATCCATTAATGGCTTCTCCCTCTCCCATCTGTGTTTCTATCATAAGGACTTTATCACCAATCTTACCAAATTCGATAGCCGGAACACTTAAAATTGCCCCTGCCATATCAATGGTTGTACTTGGTACAGTTGTGATAATTTTCAAATTCGTCAGCATTGCAAGAGAATTCAGATATGCACCCGAAATGATATTTCCTATTTCGTTAATCGCAGACAGCTCCATCTCCGTAAACTCTGCCGATTGATTATCTGTACATAAAAGAGCATTCGTCAGATTATGTGCCGATTCCGGCTTCATAAGAAACATCATCATTCCAGAAATATCACCCTCAATTCCAAACAATATTCCAAGAATCAAATCTTCTTCGGAACCAATCAGTTCCGTAATACGGTCAAATCCCAATAACGCCACATGTGGCACAGACATGTCAATTTTCCTGTTAAGAAGCTGTGCAAGTGCAGTAGTTGCATTACCGGAACCAATATTGCCAATTTCCCTTAAAACATCCATATAGGTAGAATCCATGGAATCTAAATCTATTCTGGCCATAAATCAGCCTCCCATATTATTTTTCTTTATATAGGAAAAGGCATAAAACTATGCCTTTTCCCAATTATTTCACACATTTCCTTTTTCTACAAGTAACAAACGTACATCCAGAATGGAAATTAATTCCCCATTGTTTTTTCCAATGGCACTAATATAAATTCCTTTCCCATCAACAGCATCATGGGAAACATTCTCCATATTTTCTTCTGACAAATTAACAACTTCCTTCACTTCATCCACAATCATTCCAACCGATACATTGTCCAATTTAATAATGATAATTCTCGTTTTATTACTAAACTGGTCTGATTCCAGCCCCAGCTTTAAACGAAGACTCATCACCGGAATAATTTCACCACGCAGATTAATGACTCCGCGATAATACTCCTGTGCCTTCGGAACTCTTGTAATGTTCTGCATTCTCACAATATTGTCAACAAAGTTAATGTCAATTCCATACTGTTCATTTCCGATTTTAACCACAATATACTGAAGAATCTTTTCAGAATTTGTTATTGTTGTAAGTCTGTTATTATCCATGACGACCCCTCCTATACCAGTGCATTTGCATCAATAATCAATGCGACTTCGCCATCACCAAGAATGGTTGCACCACTAATCATTTTATTGATGTTAATATGTTTGCCAAGTGATTTAATAACAATTTCCTGCTGGCCAATCAGGCTGTCAACAACAAGACCTGCAAGCTTATCTCCCTTTTTCACGATTACCACTGTCAGGCTTTCCGGTTCTTCCTTGTCTGCATCAGCCGGTACATCCAGAAGTTCACAGAGTCTTACAAGCGGTATGACGTTTCCTCTCAGGTGAATCACTTCCTTGGAGTGAACATATTTTACATCTGTTAATGGGATATCTTCAATCGTCTGGATGGAACCAAGCGCAATTGCATATTTTTCATTTCCAAGCTTCACCATGAGTGCCTGAATAATGGCAAGTGTCAGCGGAAGACGAATAATAAATGCACTGCCTTCTCCATATGTACTTCTGACTTCAATATCACCACCAAGAGCTTCTATCTTAGACTTTACAACATCCAGTCCAACACCTCGTCCGGACACATCAGAAATCTTATCTGCCGTGGAAAAGCTTGGGCGGAACAGCAAATCGATAATATCCTTATCCGTCATGTTCTCACTCTGTTCCTGAGTAATGACACCCTTTTCAATCGCCTTTTTCTTTACCTTTTCCACATCAATTCCATTACCGTCATCACGTACTTCAATGACAACATTATTACCATCCTGATATGCATCAAGGAAAATCGATCCAACTTCCGGCTTTCCTCTTTCTGCCCGGACCTGTGCATTTTCCAAACCATGATCAGCGGAATTACGAAGAAGATGCATCAGCGGGTCGCCAATTTCATCAATTACTGTACGATCAAGTTCTGTATCTTCACCAGTCATGTACAGTTCCATCTTCTTATCCAGCTTCTTACTTAAGTCACGGATCATTCTCGGGAACTTGCTTACAACACTCTCGATTGGCATCATTCGAACCTTCATGACTGATTCATGAAGATTTGTTGTCACACGTTCCAGATATTCAATCTGTTCGTTAAAACCGGCGGATGAACTATGCGCCATATCGTTGGCACTTGCCGAAACAAGACCATTCTTTGCAATAATCAGCTCTGAAACAAGGTTCATGAGCACGTCCAGTTTTTCGATATCGACTCTGACCGATCTGCTGGCTACCGGCTTGCTGGCACTCTTTGCCGGAGTTGCATTCTGCTTTGCCGGAACCGGAGCACTTCCCGCAGTCTCAGCCGGCTTATCTTCAGGATTTGTTTTATCAGCTTCCTTTTTCTCCTGCTTTTCTCCTGCAAATGGCTGTTTAATCTGCTCTCCAACCACTTCTTTTATTTCGGAAACATTTTTAATAATTCCTGTAATCTTTTCAAAGGATTCCTCTGTCAGGAAAATAATGCTGAAATCCAAATCAAACTTTTCATCCTCAATATCCTGTACGGTCGGATCTGCCTTAATGACTTCACCATGACCTTCCAAGCCCTTAAACACCAAAAATGCTCTTGCTGCCTTTAAGATACATCCTGGATCTACGGATACCGTAATGGCATAGACATTCAGGCCTTTATTAATAGCTTCATTAATCGCATTCTTTTCAAAATCCGCAAGTACCAGTTTTTTGTACTTTGCGTCTTCCGGAGCTGCCGGCTGTTCTTCAGCATTTTTCTTTTCTGCCTGTGTTTCCACTTCTTCCGGTGAAGTTCCTGTTAATACAGCATTCAGTTCCTTAATGATTGCCTCATTG
>CAMEUH010000185.1 GCA_945938055.1 uncultured Eubacteriaceae bacterium
AGGGTGCGGGAGGCGATACCACCACCTACATGCTGATTGTGAATCTGGAATCGAAAGCGGCAGCAGAGGAACAGATTGTTACCTGTCTTAAGCCTTACCATGGTAAAGTGCGTTCGAAAATTGTCAGAAACGGTCAGACAGAGTTGTCACTTGAAGTAAGAATCCGGAATAACAGCCTGAAAATAACGGATGAGGTGACAGCTATTGAAGGGGTAAAAGATGTTACTCTGGTACAGTACCGCGGAAGCTATGCAGAATAAGGAATCATAATATAGTATGATAATATAGTATCAGAAGCAATAGTCAGATTGAATTTGCAAAATATTTGCAAATTTCGTTTGACTATTTTTTTGTATGGGACTATAATGTGAAATTGCAAATGATTTGCAATTTAGAAATTGATTCGTAAAGCAGGTGACAGTCAATGGTTCGGGTAATTGTCCGGGAAAACGGGTATTCAACAAAAAAGAGGTCTTGGATTTTGCGTTATTTTGAAGAAAATCCAGACAGGGAAGTCAGCGTGAACGATATTCATGATTTTTTACAGCAGAATGAGCTGGACGTGAATGTTACCACGATTTATCGTTATCTGGACAAACTGGTGGAACAGGGGATGGTTTTAAAGACCCTGCACGGAAAAAAGGAACAGGCAACCTACCAGTACATGAACGGCAGGAAGGAATGTGGACATCATTTGCATTTAAAATGCCGTAAGTGTGGGAAAATCAAGCATCTGGACTGTGGTTTCATGAAAGAAATTGCAAGCCACATTGGCAAAGAACATGGTTTTCTCATTGACTGCCGGGAGTCCTATCTTACGGGGCTTTGCCGGGAGTGTAGCGAAAAGGAAAAGAAGGGGAATATGGAGAATGAAGGCGAATAGAAGAAAAAGAAGGGTTATGGAAAAAGTTACATGGATGGCGGCAGTCGTTCTTCTGGCAGGTCTATTTGGGGGATGTGCATTACCAGATACAGAGAATAGGAAGGATTCCAAGGAAGATGGTCTGAGGGTGATTTGCACCGGATTTTCCTTATATGACTGGACCATGCAGATTGTGGGGGATGAAAATGATGCGGTGAAGGTCACGTATCTTCTTTCCAATGGAACAGACATGCATAGCTTTCAGCCGGGTGCAAAGGAAGTGGCGGAGATTTCTTCCTGTGACGTATTAGTTTATGTGGGCGGAGAATCGGAAAAATGGATTGATGAAATTCTTGCCAATGCACCGGATTCCGAGCGGAAGGTGGTTCGTCTTCTGGATGTGCTGGAGGAAAAATTGCATGAGGAAGAACTGGCAGAAGGTATGCAGGAAGGACATGGAACAGAAGAACATTCCCATGAGGAAACCGAATACGATGAGCATGTATGGCTGTCCATCAAAAATGCAGAAAAATCCTGTGAAGCAGTAAAAAACGCCCTTTGTGAGAAGGATGCTGTCAATGCTTCACTTTATGAAGAAAATTATGAAAAATATCTGGGCGAATTACATGAACTGGATAGTCAGTATGAGACCATGATGCAGTCTGCCCAGAGAAAAACGATTCTTTTTGGAGACCGTTTCCCGTTCCGGTATCTAATAGAGGATTATGGGATTCAGTACTACGCCGCATTCCCGGGATGCAGTGCCGAGACAGAGGCAAGCTTTGAGACGGTGGCATTTCTTGCCGGGAAAATGGATGAAGAAAACCTTCCAGCGATTCTGATACTGGAAAATTCTGATGACAGGATTGCAAAAACGATTTTGTCGAATACCAGGAATTCAAACAGAGAGATTCTTGTCATGAATTCATTACAGTCGGTGAATGCAAAAGAAATAGAGGAGGGAATCAGTTATGATTCCGTCATGAAAGAAAATCTTGAAACCTTGAAGAAAGCATTGAATGGAGTCTCTCCGTGAGAGTAAAGGAAGGATAGCATGTCATATATTATCTGTAAGGATGTTACGCTTGGCTATGAAGGAAAAGCGATTTCCCATCACGTGAATTTTACCGTAAATGCAGGAGATTATCTGTGTGTTGTGGGAGAAAACGGCGTGGGAAAGAGTACGCTGGTCAAGACAATTTTAAATTTAAGAAAGCCCCTTGGCGGGGAAATCATCCGGGGGGATGGAATTAAAGAGTATGAAATCGGTTATCTTCCACAGCAGACGATGGTTCAGCGGGATTTTCCAGCTTCCGTGTGGGAGGTTGTACTTTCCGGGTGTTTAAACCGCTGTGGATGGAGACCTTTTTATACATCAGGGGAAAAGGCAATTTGTGAGGAAAATCTTGTGCGCATGCAGATTGAGGATTTGAAAAACCGCTGTTACAGGGAATTATCCGGCGGTCAGCAGCAAAGGGTTCTTCTTGCAAGAGCTTTGTGTGCTGCGCAGAAAATACTGCTTCTGGATGAACCGGTTGCCGGACTGGATCCAAGGGTTACCGTGGAAATGTATGAGCTGATTCAAAAGCTGAATCAGGAAGGTATCACGATTATCATGGTTTCCCATGACATTCATGCGGCGGTCCGTTATGCAACCCATATTCTTCATATGGATAACCAGCCATTATTTTTTGGGAAAACCGAGGATTATGTAAACAGTAGTATCTATCAGTCCTTTATGGGGAAAGAAACATTGCCGGAAGGAGGAAGCAGGGAATGAATGAAATGATGGAAACACTTTCGTTTTATTTTTCTTATCCGTTTGTGCGTTATGCATTGATTGTAGGAGTTCTCATATCACTTTGTGCATCGCTTCTGGGAGTGACCCTGGTGTTAAAACGGTTTTCTTACATCGGAGACGGACTTTCTCACGTGGCATTTGGCGTGATGGCAGTTGCGGGCGTTCTGGGACTTTCGGATAACATGATGCTGGTACTTCCGGTTACAGTGGCAGCGGCGGTTCTCATGCTGCAGGGAGGACAGAAGACAAAGATGAACGGAGATGCGGTTATCGCAATGATTTCGGTGACATCTCTTGCGGTTGGATATTTTCTGATGAATGTTTTTTCGACCTCTTCCAATATTTCAGGTGATGTATGCAGTACGTTGTTTGGCTCCACATCCATTCTGACCCTGAAAATGAAAGATGTCTGGCTCTGCATTATTCTTGCGGTGATTGTACTGGCAGTTTATGTAATCTTTTATAATAAAATTTTTGCAATTACGTTTGATGAGAATTTTGCAAGGGCGACAGGAATCCGGGCAGGACTGTATAATTTTGTGACCGCAGTCATCATTGCAGTCATTATTGTTCTGGCAATGAATCTTGTGGGGTCGCTGCTTATTTCTGCACTTGTGGTATTTCCGGCACTTTCTTCCATGCAGATTTTTAAAAATTTCCGCTCAGTGGTGGTTTGTTCAGGTGTATTGTCCGTGTGCTGTGCCCTGACAGGAATCTTATTATCCATACTTGCCTCGACACCGGTGGGAGCAACCATTGTTCTTGCTGATTTTGTAGTATTTTTAATTTGTTGTCTGATTGGAAAAATTTTAGGAGGAGCGAAATCATGCTGATACGGAAAGCGGAATTAAAGGATTTGGAAGAATTACTGGATATTTATAATTATGAAGTGGAGCATGGAGTTGCAACACTGGATTTGGAGCCGAAAAATCTTCTGGAATGGAGAATCTGGTTTGATGAACATAATGTGGAGAATCATCCGTTATTTGTGGCACAGGTAGGAGATGCAGTAGCAGGATATGTAAGTCTTTCTCCTTACCGGGCAAAGGAAGCATATCGTTCCACGGTGGAGCTTTCCGTTTACATTGGTGATAAGTACCGTAAAATGGGACTTGCCACGGCACTTATGGCATATATTCTGGAAGAGGCACGAAAGGATGATAGGATTCATAACGTGGTTTCTGTCATTACAAGCGGAAATGAGGCAAGCAGAAGACTTCATGAAAAATTTGGTTTTCAGTTCTGCGGAACCATTCCGGAAGTGGGAATGAAATTTGGAAAATATCTTGATATAGACAATTATAGTTTAAAAGTATGAAAGACTTCCGGAAAGGGATTTCACGGCAGAAACATTTCTTAGACTCTGTTACGGCAGGGTCTTTTTTCTTTGGTTTAAAATCGGAAAAAATGGGAATAAGTATAGAAGAATAATATGTTTGGAGGAAAATTATGAAACAATTTACTTATATTATCACAGATCCGGTTGGAATTCATGCAAGACCTGCAGGAATGCTTGTCAATGAAGTGAAAAACTGTGGGGCAAAGGTGACGGTTTCCTGTAACGGAAAATCCGCAGATGCCGGAAAGCTCATGGCACTCATGGGTCTTGGAATTAAGAAAGGAATGGAAGTGGAAGTGACTGTGGAAGGGGAACAGGAAGAGGTTGCATTTGCACAGATTAAAGAGTTTTTTGTAAAGAATCTATAAGGCGGCGGTGAAAATGAGCATGGAGCGGTATACAGGAAAAACAGTTTTTCGTGGAATTGCCATCGGAAAGATTCAGGTTGGCGGTAAAAAGGAAACCGTAGTAAAACGAGTACGTGTTACGGATGCAGAGCAGGAAATCCGTCGTTATCATGATGCAATAAAAAAAGCGCAGGAAGAATTAAAATTACTTTATGAAAAGGCAGTTCTGGAAGTGGGGGAAGTGAATGCACAGATTTTTGAAGTGCATGGAATGCTTTTGGAAGATGACGATTATGTAGACTCGGTGGAAAATATGATTCGCACACAGAATACCAATGCAGAGTATGCGGTTGCGGCAACGGGAGATAATTTTGCGGGTGTGTTTCTGGGGATGGAGGATGAATATTTTAAGGCACGTGCAGAAGACATTAAAGATATTTCCAACCGGTTAATTCGTGTACTCTCACAGAGTGAAGAAGAAAATGATGTCAGGGAACCGGTGATTCTGGCGGCAAAGGAGCTGACACCGGGAGAGACTATCAAGATGGATAAAAGTCTTTTGCTGGGGTTTGTAACACAGTATGGTTCTGTGAATTCTCATACGGCCATTCTTGCAAGAACCATGAATATTCCGGCGTTGACCGGAATTGAGATAAAGCCTTCCTGGAATGGGAAAATGGCAATAGTAGACGGATTTTCCGGGGAACTTATCCTGGAACCGGAAGAAGAAATCCGAGAGAAATATCGGGAAAGACAGAGAAGGATTCAGGAGGAAGAAGAACAGATTAAAGCTCTCATGGGAAAGGCAAACATTACCAGGGGAGGCAAACACATTAAGGTTTATGCCAATATTGCAAATGTATCCGATGTTTATCCGGTGCTGCATTATGATTCGGAAGGGATTGGACTGTTCCGCAGCGAATTCCTTTTTATGGAATCAAATACTTTTCCGGATGAAGAAAAGC
>CAMEUH010000186.1 GCA_945938055.1 uncultured Eubacteriaceae bacterium
CCGCAAGAGAAAAGATTGCCCGCACATTCTGCATTCCATTTTTATGATGCGGAATTGCTGCTCCGGAAACATTAATGGAAAATTTCGGTGAATCTCCAATTAACTCAGCAGCAGCTAAAAGCTGCTCCTCCGGAATATTCGTAATCTGTGAAGTCTTTCTTATGGTAAATTTCTTAACATACTTTTTATACTTTTCAAAACCATAAACATACTTTTCAATGTACTCCTTGTCAACCAGATCATTTTCAATCAGATAATTTCCAAAGAAAAGTGCCAGTGCTCCATCGGTTCCAGGATTCGGTCTTAAGACAATATCCGCAAATTTTGCAGCAGGCGTCACCTTAGGATCAACAATCAGTACCTTTCCGCCTTTTTCCCGGAAATCCTCCAGCTGGTTTCCCTGAAAATTTCCATTAAAGAACGGATTATATGCCCATCCGATAAATAAGTCTGAGTTCATGATATCCGGTCTTGTAAGGGTTCCAAAAAGGAGCTCGCTTCCCATCCGGTAAGACTGATGGCAGGTACTGGATTCCGTTCCATAATTCAGTGTTCCAAAACTATGTACAAAGCGATGGTAAACCGGACGGTACCACTTAGAATATCCAGTAAAAAATGCAACACTGTCTGCACCATATTTTTCTCTTAAGGCAAGAAGCTTCTTTGCAATTTCCTTGTAAGCTTCCTCCCAGCTGATTTCCTTCCATTTTCCACTTCCACGCTTTCCAACCCGCTTCATTGGTGACTTGATTCGGTCTTCCCTCAATACATAATCCTTATATGCGTATGCCTTTACACAAATTTGTCCTCCAGCCTGGGAATTACTTGGTTCTACCTTTAATATTTCGCCATCCTTAATCCACACATCCATTGCGCATCCTCTTGAACAGATGCTGCAAAAACTTTTTCTTATTTCAAATGCCATCTTCTACTCCATTCCTGCCTAAAGCAAATTTCATCCTCTAAAAAGGTTCCGGCGGCATGAGTACCGCACCAAATACCCCGGTAGATAAATAACGTTCTCCTGTGTCCGGAAGCAGTACTACAATATTCTTCCCTTGATTTTCCTTTCTTTTTCCAAGTTCCAGTGCTGCATGCATGGCGGCACCGGATGAAATTCCCACCAGAAGGCCCTCATTTTTTGCTATGATGGATGCTGTTTCATAGGCTTCTTCATTTTCCACGGTAATAATCTCATCATAAACATCCGTATCCAGAACCTCAGGCACAAATCCTGCACCGATTCCCTGAATCTTATGGCTTCCCGGAGTTCCGGATGAAAGTACCGGCGATTTTGCAGGCTCCACGGCAACTACCTTCACATTTGGATTCTTTTCCTTTAAATATTTTCCGACGCCTGTAACCGTTCCTCCTGTTCCTACACCAGCCACAAAAATATCAACCTTTCCATCCGTATCCTCCCAGATTTCCGGACCTGTCGTCTCCTGATGAATTTTGGGATTCGCAGGATTTACAAACTGCCCGGGAATCCATGCATCTTCAATCTCCTCAGAAAGTTCCTTTGCCTTTGCAATGGCACCTTTCATTCCAAGATTTCCCGGTGTCAGAACAATCTGTGCTCCATAGCCTCCGATTAATTTTCTACGTTCCACACTCATGGAAGACGGCATTACAATAATTGCCCGGTAACCTTTTGCTGCTGCCGCCAGGGAAAGCCCGATTCCGGTGTTTCCGGAAGTTGGTTCAATAATGGTTGTGCCGGGCTTTAATAGACCGTTCTGTTCTGCCTCCGCAATCATTGCCTTGGCAATACGATCCTTTACGCTTCTTGCCGGATTAAAATATTCCAGCTTTGCAAGAATTCTTGCCGGAACTTCAAATTTATTTTCCAGGTTGTGTACCTCCACAAGCGGAGTTTTTCCAACCAGTTCCAGGATATTATCATATATTTGGGACATGGGAGCCTCCTTTTTATATTTTCTAAAAATTACTGCCTCACTCCGGATTTTGCGGAATAAGGCAGTAATTTTATTAGGACGTTTCTTTATGATAAATGGGTCTATTCAGCTGTTTCAAAAAGTGCTGTTGATAAATAACGGTCACCTGTATCCGGTAACAATGCAACGATGGTTTTTCCCTTGTTTTCCGGTCTCTTGGCAAGTTCTGTTGCTGCCCATAACGCAGCACCGGAAGAAATGCCTACCAGAACGCCTTCCGTTGTTGCAAATTCCCTGCCTGTTGCAAACGCATCTTCATTTTCAACAGGAATGATTTCATCATATACGGATGTATTTAAGGTATCTGGAACAAATCCGGCACCAATACCCTGAATCTTATGAGGACCAGGAGTTCCCTTGGATAATACCGGTGAACCTGCAGGCTCTACGGCAACTACCTTTACTGCAGGATTCTTTGATTTTAAGTACTCGCCAACACCGGTTACTGTTCCGCCGGTACCAACGCCTGCTACGAAAATGTCTACCTTTCCGTCAAGGTCTTCCCAGATTTCAGGACCGGTTGTATTTCTATGAATTTCCGGATTCGCCTGATTGGTAAACTGGCTTAAGATGAAAGAGCCTTCAATTTCCTTGTTTAATTCATCTGCCTTTGCAATGGCGCCCTTCATGCCCTTTGCGCCTTCCGTTAATACTAACTTCGCACCATATGCCTGTAACAGTTTTCTTCTTTCCACACTCATGGTCTCAGGCATTACTAAAATTGCCTTGTAACCTTTGGCTGCTGCTACTGCCGCAATACCGATACCGGTATTACCGGAAGTTGGCTCAATTAATGTTGCACCAGGCTTAATGAGACCCTTCTTCTCTGCATCCTCAACCATCGCAAGCGCGATTCTGTCCTTAACACTTCCTGCCGGATTGAAATACTCCAGCTTTACAACAACCTTTGCATCAAGATTATGCTTCTTCTCATAATTTGTTACCTCCAGAAGAGGTGTCTTTCCCACTAACTGTAAAATACTTGTTTTCACATTTGCCATAATATTTTCCTCCACTTTCCATCTAATTCATACTATTCATATATGATTTATTTTTTCATGACTTCATTATATTCGTAATACCATATATTGTCAATGGATTATATTTGTTTTATACGTGAAAAAATTTGTGTAACATTGAATTTCGTTCATGCGCTTAATGGGCGTGATTCTCTTTTTCTATGTTTTTCACTTTAAACTTATCCCTATAAAATGGAAGTTTATCGGGGTATATATTCCAGTTTTGTTATTTTATACCCTCTTCATTTTGACTTACGGGGTTGAATTGCCGTTTTTGCTCTCCTATACCCCGATTTCTCCTTGCCCGCGGGGCTTAATTGCCGTTTTTGCTCTCCTATACCCCGCTTCCTCTTTACCTGCGGGGTTGAATTGCCGTTTTTGCTCTCCTATACCCCGCTTCCTCTTTGCCCGCGGGGTTGAATTGCCGTTTTTGCTCTCCTATACCCCGCTTCCTCCTCGCCCGCGGGATTGAACAGAAAATTCCACCCATACAACCTAAGAGTTATCGAGTTCAACCTACCAAAAGTTATCAATAGGTGCTTAACTTAAGGATTTTAAAATAATGACGTAGAAAGATACCGCTCTCCTGTATCCGGAAGTAATGCTACAATCAGCTTTCCTTTATTCTCCGGGCGTTTTGCAAGTTCAATCGCCGCATACAAGGCTGCACCGGAAGAAATTCCCACAAGAATTCCCTCATTTCTTGCAATGGACCGGGAAGTTTCAAATGCTGCATCATTTTCAACCGTAATGACTTCATCATAAATATTTCGATTCAAAGTATCCGGTATAAACCCTGCTCCAATTCCCTGAATCTTATGTCCACCGGATACTCCCTTGGAAAGAACCGGTGAGGAAGCCGGTTCCACTGCCACTACTTTAATGTCAGGATTTTTGGATTTCAAATATTCTCCCACACCGGTAAGTGTTCCTCCTGTTCCGACACCTGCCACGAAAATATCGACTTTTCCATTGGTATCCTCCCAGATTTCCGGTCCCGTTGTGGCATAATGGGTTCTTGGATTTGCAGGATTAATAAACTGACCAGGAATAAAAGAATTTTCCGTCGATGCTGCCAGTTCCTGTGCTTTTTCAATGGCTCCCTTCATTCCTCTTGTACCTTCCGTCAGTACGATTTCTGCACCATAGGCCTGAAGGATTTTCCTTCGTTCCACACTCATGGTCTCCGGCATGACAAAAATTGCTTTATATCCTTTTGCTGCTGCAACTGCCGCAAGACCGATTCCCGTATTGCCGGAGGTTGGCTCAATGATGACTCCACCGGGACTTATCAGTCCCTTCTCCTCTGCATCTTCAATCATTGCCTTGGCAATTCTGTCCTTAACGCTTCCTGCCGGATTAAAATATTCCAGTTTCACGGCAATTCTTGCCTTCGTGTCATAGATTTTTTCGATTTTTTCCACTTCCACGATTGGCGTCTTTCCCACAAGACTTAAAATATCTGCAAAAATTTCTCCCATAAGATTTTCTCCTTCTTACCATTTTACAAATTTTTTCTCAATAAATACCACAAATTTATTAATAAATGTTACAACCACACCAATAAAGATAATTCCTGCCAGAACCTTTGGATAGTTAATGAAGTTCGCCGCTTTCTGCACATAGTATCCAAGTCCGGAGCTGGCACCAATCATTTCTGCACCAGTCAGACACATGAACGCACTGGATATGGATAATGCAAGGTTCCTGACAATTCCCGGGAAAATGTAAGGCAGAATAATCTGGAATATCATGGTTGGTGTTGATACATTTAACGTCTTGGCTGAATCCAGTATTTTCTTATCAATTCCTGCAATATAGTTAATCACATACATAAATGTCGGCCAGAACACACCGGAAAAAACAACGAAGATGGATGCCATTTTAAAGGATGGCATGATTGCCACAACATATGGTATGTAAACCAGCGGAGGAATCGTACTAACTACCTTTGCAATCGGAAATACTGCTTCCCGAAGTCTCTGTATCCATCCAACAAAAATTCCAAGTCCGATGCCAAGGATTAATGCAAGGGAAACACCAATACCAAGAAGCTTTAAGGAAGATACCAGACCTTCCAGCATATTTTCATAATCTACCACAAATACATTAAATACATTTCCCACTGATGGCATCAGGACTGCAGGGGCATTTCCATAGTTTGTGATTGATTCCCAGAAAAGAAAGAAAATGTAAATCACCGTTGCAATGTCACTTGCCGCACGACTTTCTTTTTTCAAAACTGACCAGAGGTACAAAATTTCTGCCAGTAATATCAAAACAATAAACGCA
>CAMEUH010000187.1 GCA_945938055.1 uncultured Eubacteriaceae bacterium
GAAATCATTCATCAGTATATCGACCTTTACTATGAGGGTGATCGGATTATGATTGAAATGCCAGAGAACGCGGTACTTTGTGATATTTATTTTCTGGATTTCGGGGAGCTTCCGGATTGGGTACAGGTATGGCAGGAGCCGTATGAAAGTGCCGACATGCTCTTTATTCCGACCCACGCAGATGATGAAATCTTGTTTTTTGGAGGTGCGATTCCTTATTATGCCGGTGAACTGGGTAAGAAGGTTCAGGTGGCCTATATGACGAATCACTGGGGAGAACGTTATCGCCCCCATGAATTGTTAAATGGTCTGTGGACCATGGGAGAAACAGCCTATCCGGTTATCGGGCCATTTCCGGATCTTTATTCTGAGAGCCTTCCGCATGCCAAGACCTTATATGAGGAAGACGAGGTTATTGGTTTTATGGTGGAACTGATTCGACGATTCAAGCCATATGTGATTCTGGGACATGATATTAATGGAGAATATGGCCATGGGGTTCACATGTATAACACGGATGCCTTGATAAAGGCTTTGGAAATCAGTAATGACCCTGCACAGTATGCGGAAAGTGCCGAAAAGTATGGCGTATGGGATGTGCCAAAGACTTATCTGCATCTGTATGAAAAAAATGTAATCAATCTGGAATGGGATGTACCTCTTGAACGTTTTGGAGGAAAAACAGGATTTGATGTGGCAAAGGATGCCTTTGTCTGTCATGATTCCCAGAATGATTATATGGTGGTGGAGCGAACCAAGACCTCAAAATTCTGCTGCACGTTGTTTGGGTTGTACCGGACAACAGTGGGGGAGGATGTGGAAAAAAATGATTTTCTGGAAAATGTTGAGCCAACCAAGGAAAGAGATAAAGAAATTCGAGAATCGTTATTGACATTTATACGATTAATCGATACAATTAAGGTGACTTTTATAAAGTGATTTTATAAAAGTCACCTTAATGATTTTATAGATAATGTTTAGGAGGTTTTGGTATGATTAATATTCCGCAGATTAAGATTGGTATTGTGTCAGTAAGCAGGGATTGTTTTCCAATGTCGTTGTCGGAGACAAGAAGGAAGGCAGTAGTTGAGGCATATAAGGCAAAGTATGGGGAGATTTATGAGTGCCCGGTCTGTATTGAGAACGAAGTACATATGATGGCGGCTCTGGGGGACGTGAATCAGGCAGGATGTGATGCACTGGTCATTTATCTGGGAAATTTTGGACCGGAGACTTCGGAGACACTGCTGGCTAAGAAATTTGACGGCCCGGTAATGTTTGTTGCGGCTGCAGAAGAGACTGGAAATAATCTCATTGGTGGTCGTGGGGATGCTTATTGCGGTATGCTGAATGCAAGCTATAATCTGAAGCTTCGTAATGTAAAGGCTTATATTCCGGAATACCCGGTTGGTACTGCAGAAGAGTGCGCAGACATGATTCATGAGTTTGAACCGGTTGCAAAGGCAATCGTTGGTCTTAACAATCTGAAGGTGATTTCCTTTGGACCTAGGCCACAGGATTTCCTGGCTTGTAATGCACCGATTAAGCAGTTATATAATCTTGGAGTTGAGATTGAAGAAAATTCCGAACTGGATTTGTTTGAAAGCTTTCATAAGCACGCCGGGGATGAGAGAATTCCCGAGGTGGTTAAGAGCATGGAGGCAGAACTCGGTGCAGGAAACAAGAAACCGGAGATTCTTTCAAAGCTTGCCCAGTATGAACTGACCCTTCTTGACTGGGTAGAGGCACATAAGGGCTCCAGAAAATATGTATGTATCGCAGGAAAATGCTGGCCGGCATTCCAGACACAGTTTGGATTCGTGCCTTGCTATGTGAATTCAAGACTAACGGCAATGGGCATTCCGGTATCCTGTGAAGTAGATATTTATGGTGCAGTTAGCGAATTTATTGGAACGGTTATCAGTAATGATACAGTTACCCTTCTTGATATTAACAACACGGTTCCGAAGGATTTGTATGAAGAAGACATTAAAGGAAAATTCGATTACACATTGAAAGATACCTTTATGGGCTTCCATTGTGGAAATACGGCAGCAGGAAAGCTTTCCTTCTGTGAAATGAAGTATCAGCTTATCATGGCACGTTCCCTTCCGGAAGAGGTAACGCAGGGTACTCTTGAAGGAGACATTGTTCCGGGTGATATTACATTTTTCCGTATTCAGAGCACATCGGATGCAAAGCTTACAGCTTATATTGCACAGGGCGAGGTGCTTCCGGTAGCTACACGTTCCTTTGGTGCAATCGGAATCTTTGCAATTCCGGAAATGGGAAGATTCTATCGCCATGTTCTTGTGGAAAAGAATTTTCCACATCATGGTGCAGTGGCATTCGGACATTTTGGAAAGGCATTATTTGAGGTGTTTAAGTATCTTGGCGTGGAAGAGATTGGTTTTAACCAGCCAAAGGGAATGCTTTATAAGACGGAAAATCCATTTGCATAAAACAAAGAGGTATGACATCGATAAGGAGAAAATATGCTGTATATTGGAATTGACCTTGGAACATCAGCGGTGAAGCTTTTGCTGATGGATGAAAAGGGGAATATTAAAAATATTGTTTCAAAAGAATATCCGCTTTCCTTTCCAAAACCGGGATGGTCAGAGCAGAACCCGTATGACTGGTATGACGGTGTCATGGAGGGACTTAAGGAACTGATTGCAGATTGTGAAAGAAAACAGGTGCGCGGAATCAGTTTTGGCGGACAGATGCACGGACTTGTGATGCTGGATAAGGATGACAATGTCATCCGTCCGGCAATTCTGTGGAATGACGGAAGAACCGTGAAAGAGTGTGAGTATCTTAACAATGTGATTGGGAAAAAGAAACTCTCGGAGTACACAGCCAATATTGCATTTGCAGGATTTACGGCGCCGAAGATTCTGTGGGTACGTGAAAATGAGCCGGAGAATTTTAAGAAAATTGCGAAAATCATGCTTCCAAAGGATTATATTGCATACCGGCTTACCGGTGTATTCTCCACGGAGCCGTCTGATGCATCAGGAATGCTTTTATTTGATGTGAAAAAGCGTGACTGGTCGGATGAAATGCTTGAAATTTGTGGCATTAACAGGGAAATGCTTCCCCAAATTTATGAAAGTTACGAAATAACCGGAACGGTTAAACCTGAGATTGCAAAAGAACTTGGTATCGGAACAGACACCATTGTTGCGGCAGGCGCAGGGGATAATGCGGCGGCGGCAGTTGGAACGGGAACGGTTGGTGATGGAAACTGTAATATTTCCATTGGAACTTCGGGAACCATTTTTATAACCAGTGATAAGTTCCTGGTAGATGAAAATAATGCGCTTCACTCTTTTGCACATGCGGATGGTGGATATCACCTGATGGGCTGCATGTTAAGTGCGGCATCCTGCAATAAATGGTGGATGGACGAAATTCTTAAAACCAGGGAGTATGCAAAGGAGCAGGAAGGAATCGAAAGACTTGGAGAAAATCACGTATTTTTCCTTCCGTATCTCATGGGAGAGCGTTCTCCGCATAATGACCCACTGGTGCGTGGCACATTCACCGGAATGAGCATGGATACCACAAGGGAAGACATGACTCAGGCGGTATTGGAAGGTGTGGCATTTGGACTTAGGGATTCTCTTGAGGTTGCAAGAGGACAGGGGCTTACCATTACAAAGAGCAAAATCTGTGGAGGCGGTGCGAAGAGCCCGCTTTGGAGAAGGATTATGGCAAATGTGCTGAATCTGGAACTGGAAATCATTGCATCGGAGGAAGGCCCGGCACTTGGCGGCGCGATGCTTGCTGCAGTGGCATGCGGCGAGTATGCTTCGGTTCAGGATGCGGCAAAAGCGATTGTGAAGGTCGTGGAGACGGTGAAACCGGAGAAGGAGCTTGTTTTAAAGTATCAGGAGAGATATGAGGAATTCGTGAGAATTTATCCGACGGTGAAAGGGTTGTTTGTGCAGTAACTGCGCAGGAGGCGCCGCACATCACCATGGATGGTGTGCGGCTGGTGGCTGACAGTTGCGAGGAACGAAATTTGTAGAAAGGAAATAAAGGAGAAATATGAAATTTTTTATTGATACGGCAAATGTAGATGAAATCAGAAAGGCAAATGACATGGGAGTCATTTGCGGAGTAACAACGAATCCATCCCTGATTGCAAAGTCAGGACGTAATTTTAACGAGGTTATCAAGGAAATTACCTCTATTGTGGACGGACCTATAAGTGGTGAAGTAAAAGCAACCACTGAGGATGCTGAAGGAATGATTAAGGAAGGAAGGGAAATTGCAGCAATTCATCCAAACATGGTGGTTAAGATTCCAATGACCGTGGAAGGACTTAAGGCGACAAAGGTTCTTTCTGCCGAAGGAATCAAGGTCAATGTGACACTTATTTTCTCGGCGAATCAGGCACTTCTTGCTGCAAGGGCCGGGGCAGCTTATGTATCACCGTTCCTTGGAAGACTGGATGATATCTCACAGCCTGGTGTTCAGCTGATTGAAGATATTGTTGCCATTTTTTCAAACTATGACATTCGGACGGAAATCATCTGCGCAAGCGTGAGAAATCCGATTCATGTAACAGAATGTGCAATGGCTGGTGCGGATATTGCAACGGTTCCGTACAAGGTAATTGAACAGATGGTTCATCATCCGCTGACGGATGCGGGAATTGCTAAATTTAAGGCAGACAGCGCAAAATAAAAGGTAAAATGGCTGCAATCAGAAGCAGTCAATGAAAATCAGAAAGCAGGACAGGAAGTTTTATGACGGAAAAGATTACTCCCCTTGAGTTAAAAAGAATCAATAAGAACCGGATTTTTCGGCTGATTTATGACCGAAAGGCATTAAAACGGCAGGATTTGGCGGACGAACTGTCACTGTCCCTTCCGACAGTCAATCAGAATATAAAAGAACTAATGGAAGAAGGGATGATAGAGTTCTCCGGGGAATTTACTTCCACCGGAGGAAGAAAACCGCAGGTCATTACTCCGGTGCGGATGTCACGGCTTACGGTTGCGTTAAATATTCGTAAGACTTATGTCCGTGTGGTTCTGGTGGATTTGTACGGTGATGTGATGGATTCACAGCGCGAGGAACTGGAGTTTTCAGATACGGATGAATATTCGAAAAGGCTTGGGAAAATCGTGGATTCGTTCATAATGAAGCAGAATGGCCAATATGCTCTGGAAAAAGCATTTTCAAGGAT
>CAMEUH010000188.1 GCA_945938055.1 uncultured Eubacteriaceae bacterium
CCATTGTCGTCCTCGTCTTCCACGTCCTGCCGTCTGAATCTCAGCAATGGCAAGAGTTCCATGTGCTGCTCCTTCCTCTGCCATCCGCTTGATAACATTATTGGTCGAATCTGTTTCTTCAAAGAAAACTGTTTCCTGTCCCCAGAATTTTGTATGAAGCCGGCTCTTTACTGCCTCTGCATTAATCACATCCGGGCTTTGCCGCAGACAATATCCTTTATTAGTTACTGCATCAATAACATATCCTTCTTCTTTCAGCTGATTGATACATTTCCATACTGCCGTCCTGGAAACATTCAGTTCCCTGCACAGGCTCTGCCCGGAAACATATCCTTCTGTCTGCATCAATACCTTTAGCACCTTTTCCTTCATCTAAAATCACTCCGACCTCATTACCATAAAATAACCGCACTTGCCACTGTTACTGCAAGTAGTACCATTGACAGAAGTGTCAGTATGATTCCACTTTTTCTTTCAAATTTGAAAAAATTTTTCGCCGCATGAAGACCATTAATACCTGCACCGAAGAAGAACACCAGCGGAAGCAGAAAATCCTGATTTCCCGGTACAATAAAAATGACCGTGGCCATGATAACCACGGCCACGCCCAATATAATATTTATCCAGTCAATTACAATCTTCGTCCTGCGGTAAGCTCCATTGCTTGCTGTAAACATCCTTCGCTCTCTTTCTAATAACCGCCTAATGTAACCGCCATGACTGCCTTAATAGTATGCATACGGTTTTCTGCCTCATCAAATACCACGGAATTCGCTGATTCAAATACCTCATCGGTCACTTCCATCTCAGTAATGCCGAACTTTTCATGAATTTCCCTGCCAATCTTTGTTTTCAAATCATGGAAGGCTGGAAGGCAATGCATGAAAATAGCATCTTTACCGGCATTTTTCATGACCTTCTGATTAACCTGATAAGGCATTAATGCTTTTATTCTGCTCTCCCATACCTCATCCGGTTCTCCCATGGATACCCAGACATCCGTATATATGACATCTGCATCCTTGGTCGCCTTTTCTACGTCTTCGCACAGGCTGACGCTTCCTCCGGTCTGTGCAGCAATCTCTTCACAGGTTTTAACCAGTTTTTCATCCGGGAAGTATTCTTTACAGGTACATGCAACAAAATGCATTCCCATCTTTGCACAGGCAACCATAAGCGAATTTCCCATATTATATCTGGCATCTCCCATATATACCAGCTTTACACCGGCAAGATGTCCCAGATGTTCCTCAATTGTCAGAAGGTCTGCAAGCATCTGTGTTGGATGAAATTCATTAGTCAGTCCATTCCATACCGGCACACCGGCATACTCTGCCAGCTCTTCCACAATATCCTGCCCGTATCCACGATATTCTATACCATCATACATTCTTCCGAGCACTCTTGCGGTATCTTCAATACTTTCCTTCTTCCCAATCTGCGAACCAGTCGGGTCCAGATATGTAGTACCCATTCCCAGGTCGTGTGCTGCCACTTCAAAAGAACACCTTGTTCTGGTACTTGTCTTTTCGAAAATTAATGCAACATTCTTACCACGAAGACTGTCATGCGCAATTCCCGCTTTCTTTTTAGCTTTCAAATCTCTGGCTGCATCCAGCATATACCGAATTTCTTCCGGAGTAAAATCCAGAAGTTTCAAAAAATTACGTCCCTTTAAATTCATGTCTCTCTACCTGTCTTACTCTTCCATCTTAATCATTACTGTCATGTCGCGTTCCATCTGTCCTAAAAATGACTGTTAATTATCCTTTGCAACCTCTGTGATAGACTTTGCCAGTCCCGCAAGTCCCTGAATGTCAGAAGGAATGATAATCTTATTCGCCTTACCATCAGCAGCCTTTGTAAATGCCTCCAGACTCTTAATCTGTAATACTGCATTGGAAGGATTTGATTCATTAATCAGCTTAATACCCTCTGCATTTGCCTTCTGTACTGCAAGAATAGCTTCTGCCTGACCTTCTGCTTCACGGATGGTAGCTTCCTTCTTAGCCTCTGCACGAAGAATTGCTGCTTCCTTTTCTGCTTCTGCCTCCAGAATTGCGGACTGCTTCTTACCTTCTGCAACAAGAATGGTTGACTTCTTCTCACCTTCTGCAATCAGAATAGCCTCACGTCTTTCACGTTCTGCCTTCATCTGCTTCTCCATTGCGTCCTGAATGGCTGCAGGAGGAATAATGTTTTTAAGTTCTACACGGTTCACCTTGATACCCCAAGGATCTGTTGCAGAGTCAAGCTGTACTCTCATCTTGGTATTGATGATTTCACGGGATGTCAGTGTCTCATCCAGTTCTAGGTCACCAATGATATTACGAAGTGTTGTCGCTGTCAGATTTTCAATTGCCATAATTGGATTTTCCACTCCATATGCATAAAGCTTCGGATCGGTAATCTGATAAAATACAACGGTATCAATTCTCATGGTTACATTATCCTTTGTAATAACCGGCTGTGGTGCAAAATCTACAACCTGTTCCTTTAATACTACTGTCTTTGCAATCTTATCAATAAGCGGCATCTTAATGTGAATACCTACTGACCATGTTTCCTTATATGCGCCAAGTCTCTCCAGTACAACAGCCTTAGCCTGTGGAACAACCTTAACGCAGCTTGCTAAAATTACTACAATGATAATTCCTAAAATGATAATATACGGCATACTCTTATTCCTCTTCTTTCTTTACAATAATTTTAACTCCTGAAATCTCAGCAATTGTAACAACGGTATCCTTTGGAAATACAATTTCATCATCAGTCGATCTCGCCATCCATTCCTGTCCGTTCACAACTGCCCTTCCAGTTCCGGCAATATTATCAATCACCTCTAAAACCCTCGCCTTTTCGCCAATCAAACTGTCAACATTTGTTTTGACCCGTTCTTTGTTCAACCTCTTCTGTACTGCAGGTCTGGTAAAAAACAGCAGAACGCCTGATACAACCAGACACGTTCCCAACTGAACCCACCAGTTAAATCCCATGAGTGAAACAAAGAAAGCAATCAGACTGCCGCCAGCAAACCAGATTGTATACAATCCCATGGTGACAATCTCAACAATAACCAGAATTACCATTGCTGCCAGCCAGAAAATCGCATCTGCATCTGCAAACTGAAAAAGTGCACTCATAATATACTCCCTCCTTTAAAAAGGTATATCCTTATTGTACACTTTTATCTGCTTTTTGTCATCATATTTTTGTGTAAAGTCACTTGCCTGTTAAAGAAAATCCAGCACAAAAACAGGGCACATTCCCAAAGGAACATGCCCAATTTCAGATGCTTAATGATTATAGAAAATATGACTGCCAATCTGCTGGGACTGTGAACAGGAACCCACCCTTGTGTTAAAGTTCAGATATGTGGCATTTAATGGATTATTCACTCCCGCAAGCGCATCCTGTGCTGCTCTCAGGCAATCATTACTCGTTCCGCTGGTATATTTATTAATCCTCTCCTGAAAACGGGAAGACCAATTTCCATAACCGTCTGTCACACCGCCAAACTGTCCTCTTGCACTAAGTACTGCCTGAATATCCGCACCATATCCGGCGCTGACTCGGTTTAGAATAACATATGCCACTGCAACCTTTCCTTCATAAGGCTCTGCATTTGCCTCCCAGTCAATAATTGCAGCAAGCAGACATACTTCATAAGAAGATGCCGATACGGATGCAGTAGTGGAATTCTTCTTTGCAGCCTCCTCTGCCTTTTTCTTTGCCAAGGCTTCCTGCTGTTTCTTCTCTTCTGCAGGCGTGATTGCCGTCGAAAGCGTTCCTCCCAGCTGCTCTGCCAAATCCTCTGCTTCTTCATCAAAGCATACATAAATATTCTGTATATATCCTTCTACACTGCCGGATTTGATCTTGGTCCATTCATCACCACGTTCCACAATGTCCGCATAGCTTCCCGGATACAATTTTCCAATCGTTTCAGAATCCCTTGTTGCTTCTGTACGAACCGGAAGATACGGATCTGCATAACATACTATCATATCCTGATAATCGGACGTTTCTTCCTCTTCATCCACACCAAGAAAATTTTCCTCTGTTTCATCATCTGTCTGCTGATTAATAACGACTACCTGTGTTGCTTCCTGTGAATCCAGTGGAGCCGCTGCCGCACTTGCATTTTTTACATCAAGCACTTCTGTTGTCTGTATTTCCTTTTCGGTCTCTTCTATCTGCTTTGTACTATTAACAGTTGATTCATCAGAAGTATTATTTCCCTCTGTTCTCGTAAATGCAACCTGCGTCACTACCATGACCACAAGCATGAGATACAGGAGAAATCTTCTACTCTTAGAATTCATTTTAACCTCCAAAAACTCTCCATAACAAGAATAAAATATTACAAAAGTGTTAATTTTATTAAGCTATTCTAACAAACAGAAGCCATTATGTCAAGTTTTGCCATTCCCTCCGCTTTCTTTCTGCCTTTATTCTCCTCTCTGACGGTTCACCTCATACATGAGAACAGCCGCAGAAATTGCCGCATTCAGGGATTCTACCTTTCCTTCCATTGGAATTCGGATAAGCCTGTCAGCTAAGGCTGCCGTTTCATCCTTCAGACCATTTCCCTCATTTCCAATCAGAAAAGCACATTTGCCAGAATAGTTTTCTTTTGCATAACTATTATTGCCATTTAAATGTGCCGCATACACATTTATTTCCAATAATTTCATCTGACTGATGACCTCATTTAGATTTTCTGCATACAAAAACGGAACCCGGTATATGGAACCCATGGTGGAACGAATGGTCTTGGGATTATAAATATCTACTGTATTTTTACTCATGATGATTCCGGTAATCCCTGCGCCTTCACCGGTACGGATGATTGTCCCAAGATTCCCCGGGTCCTGCAAATCCTCGCATACAATTACAAATGCATTCTCCTTTCCAATGATCTGGTCAAGAGAACTCTCACTCATTTTTACAATTGCAAGAATCCCCTGCGGTGTCTTGGTATCAGACATCTGTTTAAAGACATTATCCGTTACCAGTTCTACCTTTGGACTATCCCATTCTATGCCTGCCAGTCCTGTTTTATGACTTTGTGCAAAACTTTCTGATACAAAAATCTTTTCCAGCCGCTCCTTTGGTGCCTCTGAAACCATCCGAGCCCCCTCTGCCACAAAAACACCATTTTCCCTGCGGCTTTTTGCCCTGTTTA
>CAMEUH010000189.1 GCA_945938055.1 uncultured Eubacteriaceae bacterium
CAAGACCGGCAACCGTTGCGGAGTGACATACACGCGCACAGTTATCCACGTTATTCGTACCAAATGCACAGCGTACCATCTTCTGAAGCATGTAGCAGTCTTCATTTGGTGAACGGGAACAGGCAAATCCAGCAAGTGCATCAGAGCCGTACTGCTTCTTGATTTCCGTAAATTTGGATGCAATCAGATCCAATGCCTCATCCCAGCTTGCTCTTTCAAATTCGCCGGTTTCCTTATTCTTAATGAGAGGATATTTTAATCGTTCCGGAGAATGTACAAAATTAAAGGAACCAAATCTTCCCTTTACACAAAGTAGATTCTTATTGGATGGACCATTTGCCGGTTCCACATCCACGATTTCATTATCCTTGACCACCAGATAATACTGACAGCCTGTTGCACAATGCGGACAGGTAGTAAGAACCTTTTCTACCTTACCAACCTGATATTTCTTTCTGTTCTTTGCAACCAATGCTCCGGTCGGACATACCTTTGCACAGTTACCACAGGATTCACAATCGGTTTCTTTCCAGTCCGGTCCAAACGGTGCATCAATTAATGTTCTTGTACCGATTTTTCCGTTATGAAGGGTACCATTTCCGGCAACCTTGTTACAGGTACTTACACATCTCTGACAGTTGATACATAATTCCGGATAATAGGTCAAGAACGGATTTTCCTTCTTTGCCTCGTATTTTGCCGCACTACCTTCATAGCAGGACTTGGTAATTCCATATTCATTAGATAAATCCTGAAGACGACAGTCACCGGACTTACTGCAGGAAAAGCATCGTACATCGTGATTTGCAAGAAGCATGTTCAGAACCTGCTTTCTGCTGTTAATCACACGGTCAGACTTGGTATTTACTACCATGCCTTCCTTTACCTTCGTATTACAGGAAGTAACCAGATGGTCTTTTCCTTCTACTTCAACCACGCACATTTTACATGCGCCGATTTCATTTACATCCTTAAGGTAGCAGAGTGTCGGAATCTTTATGTCCGCTTCCTGCGCCGCTTCCAGAATCGTCAGATTCTCATCTACGGAAAGCTCTCTTCCATCAATTATGATTTTAACCATTATACTCTGCCTCCTTCCACAACGCCACAACCAAAGTGGTCGCATCTTAAGCACTTACGGCATTCCTGCATTGCCTCGTCATAGGACATGCCATTTTCAACCGGTTCAAAGTTCGTCTTTCTCTCTCTTGCAGAACGGTCCGTCAAATGAACTCGTCCGTAATGGGTTCTGTCATTCTCCTTTGGCTCCGGTACCTGGATATCATCCAGATATTTGTGATGATAACCCAGATATTCATCAATATTTAAAGCAGCAATCTTACCTGCACCAATGGCTTTAATAACCGTTGCCGGTCCAAAGACACAGTCACCGCCTGCAAATACCTTTTCATAGCCCTTCACTCTGGTAGTCGGCTCTGTCTCAAATGTCTTTCTTCTTGGATTCACACTATATTTTTCAAACGGTTCAGATACGATATCCTGTCCGATTGCCATGAGAACCACTTCACATGGGACTTCGATTTCTTCTTTATTAGCCTTGGTTACGGATGGCTTGCCCTGCTTGTCATATACACTGATAATCTGCGGCTGTGCCACAAATCCGCATACATTTCCTTCTGCATCTGCATTAATACGAACCGGTGCATTTAAGGTAAGCAGTTCAACACCTTCCTCTATAGCACCCTGAATTTCTGACGGAAGTGCAGTCATGTCAATCTGTCTTCTACGATAAATGACCGTAACTTCCTTGGCATTACAACGGATTGCAGAACGCGCACAGTCCATGGCAACATTTCCGCCGCCTACCACAACGACTCTCTTGCCGGTATAATCCGGAATATTGCCTCTTCCGATTTCCCCAAGCATGTCAACTGCGGAGTATACCCCATTGCTGTTTACCCCTTCTACATTGACTGATTTTCCTACCTGTGCACCGATTGCAATATATACGGCATTGTATTCTTCCAACAACTGCTCCATGGTAACATCCTTACCAATGGCTACGTTATATTTTACTTCGATATTTCCCGTGGAAAGAATGGCATTGATGTCCTCATCCAGTCTGTCCTTTGGAAGTCTGTAATTCGGAATTCCATAACGAAGCATACCGCCCAGATGGTCACGCTCTTCATAGACAACGACCTTGTGTCCCATGAGTGACAGGAAATATGCTGTTGTAAGTCCGGACGGACCTCCGCCCACGATGGCAACCTTCTTACCGGTATCCACGTTACACTCCGGAACCTTCACTTCATCTGCTGCAATCTGGTCTACAGCAAATTTCTTAAGACCACGGATATTTACCGGACTGTCGATAAGGTCACGACGGCATTTTTCCTCACAAGGATGCTCACAGATAAATGCACAGGCTGTCGGGAACGGGTTATCATGTCGAATCAGATTGATGGCATCTGCATAACGATGCTCGCCAATCAGCGCTATGTATCCCGGGATGTCCACGTTTGCCGGACAATAAGAGATACAAGGAACCTTCTGTCCAATTTCCTCCTGACATCTATGGTTGTTAATATGACTCATGTATTCGTCATTAAATAACTCCACACTCTGAAGCACAATATTGGCTGCCTCATAACCAATTGCACAATCTGCCGTATCCTGAATCATTTTAGCCAATTCTACCATATTGTTAAAGGTATCCATGTCCGCCTTACCATCCAGAATCTGACGCATCATGTTCTCGACCTGTTCCAGTCCGTCCCTGCAAGGCACACACTTGCCACAGGTCTGGCTTCTTGCGCTCTGCAAGAAAGAAAGCTGTACTGCGATAGGACAGACTCCCGGTGGGTTTGCCTTAACACGCTTCACGAACTTATCCAGGAACTTTGTTGTTTTTTCATTCATCTCATTTTTGTGTATTACATTCTTTGAGTACATGAAAGCCTCCTTTATTTTCTGCTGCAAATAATAATCGTACATGTTAATATCATACTATATTTTGTGAGTTTATACAATTTAATTATTATTTTAACAAATGGATAAAAAAATCCGAATACTTTTTTGTGAATGAAGGAAACAATAAAAAGAAAATATGAATTTGTAGAATTACATTTATGTAAAATTATTTGTCACGGTAATGGGAACCACACTGGGCGATTTCAATACGGTCTTCTTTTATACGGAATACAATACGGTTTTTGTCATCAATTCTTTTACTCCAGAAACCGCTTAAATCACCCTTTAATGGTTCTGCCTTACCAATTCCTCCCAAGTAGCCATTACGTTCAATATCCTTTAATAACAGATTAATTCTCTTAAGAGTTTTTTTGTCTTGTTTTTGCCAATACAAATAATCCTCCCAAGCATCATCATGCCATATTTTAATCATGCTCCACCTCAATCAGTTCATGTTCTGTTCCTTTTCCTGCCTCTAATTCTGCAGTAGCTTTTTTTAAACGTGCCATATTGACGTCACTATAAAAGGGATCTGTCTTAATTTCAAATGGTAATCTCTGTTCCCTTAATACCGCTTTCACAAACATATTAATTGCTACGGATACATTCATTCCTGTTTCATTACAAAATATTTCAAATTTTTTCTTATCATCACTGTCAATTCGGACACTCAAAATGGATTGTTCCATAATATCACCTCTTTTAATAATTATATGAGAAATGTAATACAATGTCAATATATAGTAATACATTCATTCTAAATAAAGTTTATGCCGCAATAGAAAAAGTATGCAAATCAGACCCCAAAATATTTCTTATGACAATCCACAACAAAGGCACCCATACTATGAGTGCCCGGACTTTACTGGTACATCTATCATGGCTAGTATTCTAATCCGGATATTGTTCCATGACAGCCAGGAACTCGTCAAAATGACTATCAAACAACTTTGTCAGTTCCGGATCAAACTGGCTCCCTCCCTGTGCAACGATTTCTGCACGCGCCTGCTGGGGAGTCCATGCATCTTTATAACACCGCTTGCTGACAAGCGCATCAAATACATCTGCTATTGCCACACAACGGGCAAAGCGACTGATTTCTTCTCCCTTTCGTTTTTGCTGGTATCCCGTACCGTCAAAACGTTCATGATGCTGCTGTGCAATACACGCTGCAATCTGCATAATCTCACCCGGGGAATTTTTTAGCAGCTTATATCCATAATCCACATGCTTTTTTATCTCCTGATATTCTTCTTCGGTTAATCGTGCCGGCTTATGCAGAATATCCTGTGAAACACCGATTTTTCCCACATCATGCATCATGCTTGCAAGACTGATTTTCCATGTTTCCTCATCCGACAATCCCATTGCATGGCATAAAATCTCTGTATACGCAGCAACTCGTTTCACATGCTGTCCCGTTTCATGACTTTGCGCCTCCACCAATTCAGCCAGCGAGCTGACAAGTGTCTGCTGTTCCTCATACAATTCATTATTTTTCTCCACAAGAACCTTAATCAGCCTCTGTAATTTTCCGGTGACGCTAAGCGATATGATGGATATGGAAAGAAATTCTATCGAACGCGGCAAAAAGCCATACAGTAACACGCCACGTAACGTAATCAATGGCTCATCTGGAACAATTTTAAGCTGGAATGCAATCAGATGGCTGACTGCCATTACCGGAATACTAAGTATCGTAGTGTATAGAACACTTCGACGGTCACAATAAAGACACGATACCACAACCGGAAAAACCAGCATGATAATTACATGATAAGACAAAATAGAATACAACAAGCCTGACATCAATACAACAAGTGTTAACACAAAATACCTTGCTGATTTACTCCGTACATGTAAAAAATCATACAATATCGTTGGCACAAATAAAACGATGATTGCCAGCAGAACAGTCGGATATATCATGGATGAAATCTTAAAGACGTGTAGCACATTTAAGACCATCACAAGTGCCATTAAAAGTATCATAATACGACATATTGCAGACATCCGGCGATCGGCATCATCTTCAAAATCCCGGATTAACTGATTTGCAAAATTCATCTAAACCCTCCCTGGAATCTCCCAATCCCATGTATTTTATTTCATTCTATAATCCATCCTTGCCCGATACCATTATTTTCTCGCGCACTCCCCTGCTTCGCCCTTCATGATTTCAATTCCATGCGCCAGGGTAGGAAGGATGTATTCCAGACTC
>CAMEUH010000190.1 GCA_945938055.1 uncultured Eubacteriaceae bacterium
CAAAATACGAGCCTAAAGTACTGCCGCCAACCCATGGATAAACACCTTTTGTAAACAATTCCTCATCGGTAAATGTCTCTGCCAGTTTCATGTCTCCATATGTTTTCCAGTTATAAGGTTCTGGAATGAATGGCTTGTCTTCCCCCTTTTCATTAGCGTCAACCCAATTCAGCAAAAGCTGATGCCATTCATAAAGATGAATCAGCACATCCCGGAGATTCTTGTCCCTCTTCCAATGTGCTTCTTTCTTTTTCTCATCCTCCGTGAAATCAAACGGGATTGTTTTTCTCCTTTTTTATAACAATTTCTTATCATTACTGTTATATTTTATCAGAGAAATCCTGACATCCTGTGTCAAGTTTTATATTCATTGTACTGATTGCAACACCTACCAATCCAAACAACGCAATAGTGATACTAAGTCCAATCGGCATGATGAAAAGATATGCCATAATCGAATATGCCAGATAAATCCCTGCAAATATCCCAAATCTTTTGAAGTGCTGCATTGCATATTTCTTTCGTTGCTTTGAACTTGCTTGTTTCGCATCTTCATAAGATAATCCTGTATACCAGTATATTTTTTCATTCTTATAAATTATCCAGGTCAATATTGCTATTCCAATTGTCATGACATTATCTACCAAAAGCGTCATGAAATTGGTATCTTCTGTAGGAACAAATGCACATCCGAACAGGAAAACAATAAATAATACCATCCATATGACAAAGCCTTTGTAACTTTTCTTATATTCCACTAATACACCTCCTTTGAATCCGATTTTCCCTCTATGCTGCAATATTTTGCCGTTAGTATTCACTGTTACTACACTTGTGTCACATGAGCTTTCAACTCATTTGCCAGTTCCTTCAATGTATCCGCCGATAGTCCGGTGAATTCTTTAATTTCCTCAATTGATTTGTTTGCTTTCAACATGTTGCCTGCCACCTGTCTGCGTCCTATCGCGATTCCTTCTTCTCTTCCCTCTTCTCTGCTGTCCCTCGCAATCAGTTTTTCTCTACGCTCAAACGTAAAATCCAAAACAGCCATCTCCAGCACCTCCGTTCTCCTACTCTCAAAGAATTCCGCCAGAATATCTGCTCATACGCTTACCTCCCGAACAGGAGATTAGTGTATCGCTTCTTTCTCTCCTGCCATTATTAAATTAGATTTGAAATAAAAGCAGGAATTTTAAAAATAATAACCATAGATAGCGACTCAGCCTGTGCCATTCCCATGCATAGTTATAGGATGGCACGTTCGCCTGCATAAAAGAATTTTTCTGCTTTGTTATCAGTATAGCAGATATCAATATAGAAAACAAGTGTTTCAGTTTTTCCCCTTAGTTTTCGGCATGGGGAGTTCCTCATACATTTTCTCGAATAATTCCGTTAAAAACTCCCGGTTATCCACGTCTTCCACCAGAATCATCTCTTTTGCCCCTTCATACGGAGACTCATATGGTGCATCCGGCATGAGTAATTTTGCCGATTCCACAGGTT
This sequence comes from uncultured Eubacteriaceae bacterium, assembly GCA_945938055.1. Classification (GTDB taxonomy): domain Bacteria; phylum Bacillota; class Clostridia; order Lachnospirales; family Lachnospiraceae; genus MGBC120314. The sequence continues at coordinate 1,504 of CAMEUH010000190.1, forward strand.
TCACAAGTAATCTGTCTTAAATATTCCTTACTTGTAGCCATTGTCTCCTCCATATGCTCAGGCATGTTTTTCTCATGAAATGTGATCGCATTCTTCACAAAACGCAGTCATTTGAACGCCATCCAGAAACTTTCCGTTCCCCTTTTCTGCAAATACCGCATAGAGAGTCCCGGTAAATGTCATCGTGCATGTTCCTTCCGTCGAAAGTCCCGCATTCAGTCCGGAACCGATTTCCACAAAATCTTCTTCATCAAATGCATAGAAAAAGCGGTACTTTTCCCTGTCGGAAACAATTTCAAATCTTACGTTCTCACTTTTTTGTGGTACACAAACTCTCGAAAGTTCCACACCCATATCATGAATGTGCTTATAAAATCCTATATATTGTCCTTGTTCATCATTTCCCACATAAATATCATAATGATATTCGTTATTATAATATGCCGAGATTCCTGCCCTTGCTGCATCCGACTCATTTAAAGACAGCTTTGCAAAAACCCTTGTACAAAACTCCGGCTGACGAAAACTTACTATTGTCGGGGATACTCCTGCTGTATCAAGCGTCAGACTGGTTCCCTTTAACAAAAGAGTCCTCTCGTTAGTATCCTGAACATAATTTTCCCACGCCGGATTTCTTGTAAACATGACATTATACTGAAGAATCGGTTTACAAAAATCCATGTCCATGGAAAAATCCTGTCCGGTTACTGCCTCTCCCGGAAGGTCACCTTCCATCCAAAGTTCCACCAGTCCGTCATTTCCAATTACAGGCCATCCATCCTCTTTCCAGGTAACCGGTGCAAGAAATGTTTCCCGTCCCAGATTATGTAACAATGCCTTGGAAAAGTTACGGATTCCCAAAAATACAGCCCACCAGTTTCCGTTTTCATCTTCCACCAGATCTGCATGACCCGTGGCCTGGATTTCATGGCGTTTTCTCTCCCTGTGGGAGAGAATCTGACGGTCTGGACAATTTTCATAAGGTCCCCAGAAGGATTTGGAACGTCCGATTGCTTCCCTGTGTCCGTATTCAGTTCCGCCCTCTGCCGTCATCAGATAGTACCATCCGTTTCTCTTATAAACATGCGGTCCTTCCGTGCACATTCCGCCACATCCAGTTCCGATGATTTTCTTTTCCGATAAAATTTCTCCGGTATCCGGATTAATTACAAAACCCACGATTCCACGCACGCCGTCAATAGTACCCGTAGAACAGTAATAACAGGTACCATCTTCATCCCAGAACAGGGAAGGGTCGATACCTCCCTGGTCAATCCATGCCGGTTCGCTCCATGGTCCCTTTGGATTATCAGAATGTACCACAAAATTTCCTTTATCCGTTACATTCGTTGTAATCATGTAAAAACGGCCTTCATGGTAACGTATGGTCGGTGCATAAATACCGCCTGAATTTCTGCAGCCTTCAAGAGGAAGCTGGCTTTCCCTGTCAAGCACATGTCCAATCAGCTCCCAATTCACAAGATTCGTGCTGTGATAAATGGGAACTCCCGGGAAAAATTCAAAACTGGAATTTACAAGATAGAAATCATCTCCTACCCTGCAAATACTTGGATCCGGACTATAGCCCGGAATAATTGGATTTTTGTATTTCATAACAGCCTCCTTAAGAAATTATATCGAAATACAGCTCATAATTTGAGATACCTTTCTTTATTTCAAGAACCCATTCACAATCTGCGCTTCAGCCTCTTCTTCCGTAAGTCCAAGAGTCATCAGCTTAATGATCTGCTCTCCTGCAATCTTACCGATAGCCGCCTCATGAATCAGACTTGCATCAAGGTAGTTTGCTGTAATCTCTGGAATGGCGCTGACACTGGCATGATCCATGATAATGGCATCACACTCCGTATGACCGGCACACTTGTTGTTTCCGTTAATCCTGGATAAAAATACCTGATGGGACTCATCCTTGGCAACCGACCTTGAAATTACATTGGTACTGGAATTTTCCCCATTCAGATCAACTGTAAAATCCGTAGTCGCAGTCTGCTTTCCATGTGTCATGATTTTCTCTTTGATAATCAGCGTTGCCCCGTTACCCAGTTTTGCTCTGGTATCCCGCTTCGTGGAATCAATACCTCGAATCTGCACGGTATCCATTTCCATGTAACCATTTTCATCAATCTCTATAATCGTGGTAGGATTCATGATGCGCTCACCGGTTCCTTCACCCTGCCCATAATGCTTTTCCACGTATTTTACGCGGGCATTTTTGCCAATATGAAAGCTGTGAATTCCATCATGGGAAGATGCTTCCTTGCCGCCGTTATGAATGCCGCAGCCTGCGATAATCACCACATCTGCATCATCCCCCACGTAAAAATCATTATATACCAGATCCTTTAATCCCGTGGCACTTAAAACCACCGGAATATGGACACTTTCCTTCTTGGTTCCCGGCTTTATGATAATGTCAATGCCAGGCTTGTCTTCCTTAGTCACAATGTCAATGTTTGCCGTGGTATTTCTTCCTGCTCCCTGACCGTTCACCCTGAAATTATAGGCTCCCGCCGGAACAGAATGGAGGTCGGCAACTTCTGCCAGTAATGTCTTCTGAATCTCGTCCATTTATTTGTCCTCCTTAAAATATTTACAGCCTGTATTGGCAGAAAGAAGCTCCGGAAGAATCTCTTCCCTTGTGCCGTTCTTTACCACTCTGCCATCCGCAATGACAACCACACGGTCTGCAATGTTTAAAATCCGCTCCTGATGGGAAATGATGATAATGGAACCCTGATTCTTCTCATGCATTTTCTCAAATACCTCAATCAGATTCTTAAAACTCCACAAATCAATTCCTGCCTCCGGCTCGTCAAATACCGAAAGACTGGTTCCCCTTGCAATAATCATGGCAATCTCAATCCGCTTTAATTCCCCGCCGGAAAGGCTGGCATTCACTTCACGGTTAATGTAATCCCTTGCACAAAGTCCCACTTCCGAAAGAATCTCACACGCTCCCGAAACCGACAACTTATCTCCAGCTGCCAGAGTAATCAGGTCCTTTACCGTAATTCCCTTAAAACGCACCGGCTGCTGAAAGGCAAAACTAATGCCCATTCTTGCCCGTTCTGTAATGGATTTTTCTGTAATGTCTTCCCCGTTAAATAAAATCTTCCCACTGGTTGGCTTTATGATTCCGGCAATCATTTTGGCAAGAGTGGATTTTCCACCGCCATTTGGTCCCGTAATTGCCACAAAACGGACTCACATTTTTTAAGATTTCTTTTGTGGTTCCGTTTTCCAAAACATCATAGGAAACATCAATTAATTCCAGCATATATCCTCCCATAGCCGCAAAATGCGGCTTTTTTCTATTTTTCTCCGATAATCCCGTAGCATTCCGGTCTTCTGTCACGGAAAATGCCCCAGCTTAGACGGTTATTTTCTATTTCCTGCAAATCAAATTCCTGCACCAGAACGCATTCTTCATCCCGTCCGGCCTGTTTTAAGACCGCTCCGGTCTCGTCTGTAATAAAGGACGAACCATAAAATACCAGTGCAGATTCCTGATTGTTATTCTCCCTGCAAGGCTTTACCTCTTCCAGTCCAATCCGGTTTGCTGCGACCACCGGCATCAGATTGGCTCCTGCATGTCCCTG
>CAMEUH010000191.1 GCA_945938055.1 uncultured Eubacteriaceae bacterium
CGCAGCCAAAAGCAACGCAGGTAAGATACGCCAGTCAAAAAGCCCCTTAAGTCTCTCTCTCATTTTCTTTTCTCCCTTACATATATTGCATAATAACTTAAGAAAACTCTCTTGTCAATCATTGCAAAATAAAAAAAGCTCCCACACGGGAAGCTTCTTTTATTCAAATTAATCAACTGCAATAATTTCTTTCTTGTTGTAGCATCCGCAAGCCTTGCATACCTGATGAGGCATCATTAAAGCTCCACATTTGCTGCACTTAACAAGATTCGGAGCGCTCATCTTCCAGTTTGCTCTTCTCTTATCTCTTCTAGCCTTTGATGATTTATTCTTTGGACAAATTGACATGGTCACACCTCCTTAAAATTCTTGAAAATATCCTGGATAACAGACATTCTTGGATCCAGCTGCTCTCTGTCACAGCCGCATTCACCTTGATTAAGATTCGCGCCACATTGAAAACAGAGTCCCTTGCAGTCATCACTACACAATACCCTGAGCGGCATATTAATCAGAATCTCCATATAGACGAGCTTGTCTACGTCAAGATGATATCCGTCAATATAACTCATTTCTTCTAATCTTTCATCTGATTGTTCATTACCCTCGTTAAAATCCAGTTCTCTTTCAATCACATAATCTACCGGAGTTTCAACCATCTCAAGACATCTTCCGCATGGCATGTTCAATGTCACACTTCCTTCGCCGGTAACAAGAAACTTCTTATTTCCTGTTGCAGTCACCGTAATCTCCGGCTCCGTCTTTGTAACAATATCGTACTTACCCTCTGCGGTTTCAAAGGATTCCATGGAAACCTTTGCTTCATAGGTCCTGGTACGGCAATTACCAGATAAAAGCTCTGATAAATCCAACAGCATATTATCACTCCTATGCCATGAATACACAAAGTAACTATTCTTTGCGCACTTTTACAATTATAAGCAAAAGATGTTGTTTTGTCAACAACTTATTTTGAATTTCATGCGATTTTATTTTTCCCGTAAGTTTCTCCTTAATTCTTATTGCAGTCCAAAACCAGACATAATTTCAATAAATTCATCCGAATCAGAAAATCCTTCCAGGACTTTTGCACGATCCTCCTCTCCGGAATCCAGAATGCCAGTCCATTTAAACAGGCCTTCCGAATCTGCTTCTCTTCCCAGGAATGTCCAGTATAATACCTTCACATATTCTTCATGATTCAGATTCTTACCGGTAAACTCGTCCGAGAAAATGAAACTCTGTGCAACGCCCTTTGGTGTATTATTTCCCTGAATAATTTCCCTGCACCAGTCTTCCAGTCCAACCGGGTCATATTCTCTCCCCAATGCCTCAGTATAACATCTTGCAACAAACATGGTAACACCGGCATTCTGGTTTCTGTAATGCTTTAATGCCTCATCAAACGCAAGCACAGATTCCACATTTCCCACTTGAATTCCAAATTCATTGCAGATTTCTGCAAATTCCAGGGACATAATAAAGCCTTCCAGTATCTTTTCCCGTTCCACACCAGCCTTTAACTGGGAAACCCATGCATTCTTTCCATCCTCATCCGATGGACGGTCCATAAAGGTCACATATAGCATTTCCACAAAATCTTCATCGGAAAGATTTCTCTTTATACATTCCTCACTAAACACAAAGCCATAACCGGCATCAACACCACTGGAGGAATGATCTAAAAGAGAGTTCTTCCAGGATTCAATACCGGATTCTTCCCCTGCTCTTCCAAGCACGAGAGTATATAATCTCTTTACAAAATTTTCCACCTGAACGTTATCCGTACCAGAACCACCAAAATCTTCTTTTCGCTCCAGATATGCCGCTTTAATAAATCTTCCGGCATCCGTAAGTTCACTGTCGCTCCATCCGGAAGTTTTGGTACACCAATTTGCAATTAACGCAGATGATTCGTTCTTATTAGAAAGACTCCAGCAGAAATAACCGATTCCATAAGAATCCAGCTGCTTAAGCCACGCCGAAGCCTGAGTCGTATCAATGGAACCATCACCACTCGCTGCAGACATTCCAAATTCGGACACCAGTACAGGAAGTCCTTTTGAAACTGCATAATCCACCTTTGCCGGCAAATACTGTGTGTGAGATGCCTCTGCACAATAGAAATGGAGTGTATACACTATATTGGAATAACCGGTAAGCGGTGAATCGGCAACCTCATTGGTATGTCCCCATTGTCCAAGCTGCGACCAGGTTGGCGTTCCTACAATAATAATGGCATCCGGGTCATTTGCCCGAATAATCGGTATGATAATATTCGCATAGTTCTTAATTTCATCCCAGGAGCAGCCATTTGGTTCATTGCAGATTTCATAGAGCACATTATTATAGTCCTGATATTTTGCGGATACTTCTGCAAAGAAACTTTTTGCCTGTTCAACATTCTGATTCGGATTATTGTCATTTAGGATATGCCAGTCAATAATAACGTACATTCCTAAATTTTTCGCATATTCCACACCACTATATAATAAGTTTTTCAGTTCTGTCTGATTCCCGCCGCTGCAATAACCATTATACTCTGCCGTATACATGGCAAGACGTACTGCATTTGCTCCCCATTCATCACGCAGCGTCTGAAAAGCCTCCTGATTCACATATAGCTTTCCCACGTCCCAGTTAATTCCATGGGTACTGATTCCGCGAAGCTGAAAAGGATTTCCCTTCTCATCAACAATTTTCGTTCCGGACACTTGCAGTTGTCCATGTGCCGCAACTGGTGTCATTTCAGCCGCATCCGCCTTAAACAGCATAAAGACCGGAACAACAGCCAATGCTAACAATACCGTGATTAACACTTTCGCATTTCTAATTGATTTCTTCACAATAACCTCCTATGTATCTGATAACAAAATAATAAAAATTATATCATAATATTAAAATTTTTTCTAACTCTTTCTCCAATTCTTATCGTCTCTTATCGTCTCTCATATGTCTGCATAAAAATCTCCCGCTGAATCACATACATATCCATTATGTCATCTTCACGTATTGCCAGATAATCTCCCGCTCTGCCCAAGAAATACTCACCATGATTGTGCGGTGTAAAAACCTTTGTTCTTCTATCCAGTCTCATTCCATAAATTCCTACATCGTTTCTCGGCTGGCACAAATGTGCCAGTTCATCAAGACTAATATAGGTTCCTTCCGGATAACGACGAACCTCCGGCAAAAAATCCAGCATTTTTTCATAAATATCCAATTGCTTATCTACTGCCTCATAGGTTTTTTCAAACTTATCCCGTTTTATATCATAAATTTCACCGCGGCAGCCAATCATGATATAGGTATCTTCGGATGCTTCTTTTATCAGATCCGATTCATGTTCCAGAGATCTCATGCAGAATTTTTCTCCTGCATCCACAATATCCGTGGACTTGACATATGCCCACGAAATCTTTTTCTTTACATATACCGGAAGATTCTGTATTTTTTCCTGATTTTCCTGAACATAGTCCTGTGCATAAATCCAATCACATTCTGAATAATATAGTTCCGTTTTTTTCTCAAGCATCTGCCCGATATCCTGTACTTCCATATCTGACAGCATCAACTTTAAAAATGTATAGGAAACAATGGCTTCTGCCTTGTCGCTGCCTCCCTTTGCCATGGCATAGTCCGAAACAAGATAGTCCAGAAATTCCAGTGCACGTACACTATGATTCCTGCTCACAAAACAAAGATGGACCCCGTCATCCTCTTCTGTCCAAAATAACTTGCACTGTCCGCATTCCGTAATGCGATCTATTTCCTGACCGGGGGTAATTTTCACAATATTAATTTCCCTTTTCTTTTCTGCACTCATGACTTTTCCCCTTTCATTCTGCCCTATTCTGTAATGCTGTCACAAAATCCCTGAAATTCTGGTTCACATGTGTAAAGCAAAGTTTTAATGTATTCCCATTTTTCTGTACCATCTTGGCATAGATTCCTGAAAAACCTGCTTGTTCCCCGCATGACTCCATCCGTACTTCAACATCCGCATAATCCTCTATCTCAGTCTCCGGCTTTGATTCCATCATTTCTACCAACGCCTCCTTCTCCGATAATTCTTTCAGGACAACGCTGGCAGGCACTTCCATAATGACCTTTTTTCTGATTTCATGCAGTTCTAATATAATCCTTTCAGGAACCTTTTTCCTCTTCTCTGGATTTTCTGCTTCCAGATAGCATTGAAACACCCCTCCAATTCCTTTCACTTCACAGACTGTCACAGGATTTTTAATTCCCTTGGCAGCAATTTCCGCCCTCTGACAAACAGACACTTCACAAGATAATCCCTCCAGCATGTCTTCGGAAACCAGCACCTGTTCTCCAATGTTGCATCCCTCAATTCTGGAACATTCATTTACCACGCGTCCAAGGACGTTATACCGCATCATTTTTTCAGAACCGACATTTCCCACAAAAACCTCACCACAATGAATTCCAATTCCCATTTTGAGTATGTCATGTCCCTTTTTGATACAGTAACTGTTTACGTTTTTCATTGCATTCTGCATCCGAATCCCTGCTGCGATTGCACATTCCCGATAGTTTTCCATAGTAACCGGTGCACCAAATACTGCCAACAGACCATCCCCCATAAACTCAATAATCGTACCGCCAAAATCTGAAATAATCTCCACCATGGTCCCAAAAAACTCATTTAACAGTTCTGTCATCTCATCCGCATCCATTTCTTCTGCAACAGAAGAAAAGCCACGCAAATCAGCCATGAGAATGGCAGCATTTCTTCGCTCCCCACCAATCAGAGCTCCCTCCGGTTTTTCCAGAATGACTTCCAATACCTCATCTGAAAAATATTTTCCAAAAATCCGGTATAGGAACTCATTTCTGCTTTTCAGCTGCTGATTCAGGCAATAGATTTCTTTTGCTGCCTGTATCTCACTGACCTGCTTCTGAAGAATTCTCTCGTATTTTTTTGTAACCTCATACTGCCATGCAGCACGCTCTATTCTCGTGATTCCACTCCATGTGACAGGTTTTTGCAATACGACCATTGCACCTTTT
>CAMEUH010000192.1 GCA_945938055.1 uncultured Eubacteriaceae bacterium
AATGGTAGCGTCTGCGGCAATTATGACAGAGGAAACACTGATTGCAGAGTATACCATGAATCATAAAAAAACACATTCACAGACACTTTTGTCCATGATTGATGAAATTGTGAAAATGAGTGAGACCAATCTGGAAGAGATTGATGCGATTGCAGTATCCGGTGGACCAGGTTCGTATACAGGCCTGAGAATCGGCTCAGCGACTGGAAAGGGTCTTGGACTTGCCTTAAATAAACCATTAATTCATATTCCGACCATGAATGCCATGGCATATAATTTTTTTGGAACGGACCGGCTGATTTGCCCCATGATGGATGCAAGACGTCATCAGGTATATACGGGAATTTATGAGTGCGGTAAAGGATTAGAGATAAAGCTGGAACAGAATCTGCTGCTGATTGAAGAAATTGTGGAAAAACTTAATGAGACCGGCAGGGCTGTGATTCTTCTTGGAGATGGAATTCCGGTAAATCAGGAATATTTACAGATGAATTTGAAAGTTCCGTATCAGGTGGCACCGGCACATTTAAACAGGAGTAAGGCGTCGTCGGTTGCAGCATTGGCACTCTGCTACTATAAGGAAGGAAAAATTGAAAACGCCCGAGAACATTTACCAGATTATTTAAGAGCGTCACAGGCGGAAAGAGAGTTAGCTTCCAGACTGGAGAAAGAAAAAAACGAACATGATCATTAGACGTATGAAACCAGAGGATGCGGCAGAAGCAGCACAAATTGAAAAAGAGGTATTCTCTATTCCGTGGTCAGAAAAGTCTTTTCGGGATGCTGTGTTAAATAATGGAAATATCTATGTAGCAGCAGAAGAAAATGATAAAATAGTGGGATATGCAGGTGCATGGGGAGTATTTGGAGAAGCAGATATTACGAATGTATGTGTGGCGCCGGAATACCGTAGGAGGGGAATTGCAGAAAAAATGCTGCAATTTCTCATTAAGGAAGCCAGAAAGAAAGAAATTAATATTTTTTTTCTGGAAGTAAGAGAGAGTAATCTGGCAGCAATCGCACTTTATGAAAAAATGGGTTTTCAACAAATTGGAATTCGTAAAAATTTTTATGAAAGACCGGTTGAAAATGGTAAAGTGATGTCACTTACTTTTTAGTGTTAAATAGGAAATTTGAAAAGATTCCCACTATTCTTCTGTATGGAAATTACAGTATAATAAGAACAGGTGACTTTAATGAACATTGGAGGAAAAAATAGTGAGAATCAATGAAAATACAAAAAAAATGGAAGTTGTATGTAACTGCTGCGGGAGAAAACTGACGGCTTCAAAAGGAGTTGTTAAAGAAGGGGTATTGTCAATCAATGCAGATTGGGGATATTTTTCAAAAAAAGACGGAGAAATTCATAAGATTGACATCTGTGAAGAATGTTATGACAAGTGGAAGCTTTCGTTTAAAATCCCAATTGATATTGTAAGTAAAAACGAAATGTTATAAAATAATGTTGAACAGAGAAACAGGAGAGTCGGATGTTAGATATTTGCTTGCTGGGAACCGGAGGAATGATGCCATTGCCAAATCGCTGGCTGACTTCCCTGATGATGAAATATAATGGAATAAGTATTTTGGTAGATTGCGGAGAAGGAACCCAGATTGCAATCAGGGAAAAGGGATGGACATTTAAGCAGATTGATGTAATCTGTCTGACCCATTATCATGCAGACCATGTCAGTGGATTACCGGGTCTGCTTCTTACAATGGGGAATGCAGAAAAGACAAGCCCGTTAACAATCATTGGTCCAAAAGGACTGGAACGTGTGGTGAATGCTCTCAGGGTTATTGCGCCGGAGCTCCCATTTGAGATTCAGTATGTTGAACTGACAGAGCCACAGGAAAGAATTCTCATGAATGGATTTGCTCTGGAAGCATTTAAAGTGAATCATGCGGTAACATGCTATGGATATAACATGATAATAAAGAGAGCGGGACGCTTTGACATGAATAAAGCAAAGGAATTTCAGGTTCCAATGAAATTGTGGAGCAGACTGCAAAAGGGTGAAACAATTGAGGAAGATGGTCGGATTTATACTTCTGACATGGTACTTGGTGAAGAGAGAAAGGGAATTAAGCTGACATATTGCACGGATACACGTCCTGTCCCTGGAATTGAAGCGGCTGCAGAAAATGCAGATTTGTTTATTTGTGAAGGAATGTATGGGGAAGAGGATAAAGAAGCTAAGGCAAAGGAATATAAGCATATGACCTTTAAAGAAGCTGCCGGGATTGCTAAAAAGGCACAAGTAAAGGAATTGTGGCTGACACATTACAGCCCGTCCCTGGTAAGACCGGATGAATATCTGCATGTTGCAAGAGAAATCTTTGCCAATACGAAAACGGCAAAGGATGGCTGGAGTAAAACATTAAAATTTGAAGAAGAATAGAATGATTTGTTGATAAGGAAAGGAGGAATGGCTTACGAAAAATGGAAAAAAAATAATCGTTGCAATTGTTTTTATCGCGTTAATAGTAGGCTATTACTTCTATTTGTCCAATCGGGAAATCAAACCGGAAGATAATAAATCGGAAACAACGGAGGTAACCAGACTGATTACTAAGAATCTTGACGGGGACTATTATCCGGAATTTCCAAGAGATGTGGTTATTTTTTATTCGAGAATTGTAAAAGCCTATTATTATACGGAATTGCAGGAAGATGAAATCGAAGCACTGGGAAAACAGGCAAGAAAATTATTTGATGAGGAATTGCTGAAAGAGAATCCGGAGGAGGAATTTTTCGATAATCTTAAGGAAGATATCAGGCAATATAATGAAGTAGAAAGAAAAATACATGGTTTTACAGTAGAAAAATCAGCCGATATTGATACATTTATGTTTAAGGGCATGGAGTATGCGAAGGTAACAGCAGGATATATTGTCAGGGAAAAAGGAAAAACAGCAACAATTTATGAAGATTATATTCTGAGAAAGGATCAGGATGGTAAGTGGAAGATTCTGTATTGGGAAGTTGCACATCCATCGGATGAAGATGATGAATAAGGAAGATGTATTAATATTGGCAATTGAAAGTTCATGTGATGAAACCGCGGCGGCAGTAGTGAAAAATGGAAGACAGGTTCTTTCAAACATCATTTCATCGCAAATTGATTTACATACGTTGTACGGAGGCGTGGTTCCGGAGATTGCGTCCCGCAAACACATGGAACAGATTAATCAGGTAATTGAAGAAGCGCTAATCCAGGCAAAAGTGACATTGGATGATATTACGGCAATTGCCGTAACTTATGGACCGGGTCTGGTGGGAGCACTTCTGGTAGGTGTGGCAGAGGCGAAGGCAATAGCATATGCAAAGAAAAAGCCCCTTGTTGGTGTACATCATATTGAAGGACATATTTCGGCAAACTATATTGATAATCCGGAACTGGAACCGCCTTTTATCTGTCTGGTTGTATCGGGAGGACATACTCATCTGGTAAAAGTCGAAGATTATGGGAAATATGTTATTCTGGGAAGAACCCGGGATGATGCGGCAGGCGAAGCATATGATAAGGTGGCACGGGCAATTGGTCTGGGATATCCAGGAGGACCTAAAATTGATAAGGTAGCGAAAGAAGGAAATAAGAATGCTATAAAGTTTCCGAGAGCTCATGTGGAAGGCGCTCCATATGATTTTAGTTTTAGTGGATTAAAATCAGCTGTTCTAAACTACATTAATTCCTGTGAAATGAAACAGGAAAAGATTAATCAGGCAGATGTGGCAGCATCTTTTCAGGCAGCAGTAGTGGAATCACTTGTATCGCGGACGATTGCCGTGGCAAAAGAATTTAAGATTAATAAAATTGCAATTGCCGGAGGCGTGGCATCAAATTCTGCATTACGGGAGGAAATGATTCATGCCTGTGAAGAAAATCAGTTAGAGTTTTTCCGACCGTCCCCAATCTTATGTACCGATAATGCGGCAATGATAGGTGCTGCTGGATATTATGATTACATGAATGGTATACGGGATGGCTTGGATTTGAATGCCGTGCCAAATCTAAAGCTGGGAGAACGCTGATAAATTAATGGAGAAGTAAATGGAAGAAAAAAATGTGGCAGTCATACTTGCTGGTGGGAAAGGAACCAGAATGAATTCACAAATTCCCAAACAATATCTTGAAGTAAATGGAAAACCTCTTATTTGCCATACAATGGATGTTTTTGAGAGAAGCTTCATAGATGAAATGGTAGTTGTGGTCGGAACTGGTGAAATGGATTACTTCCAAAAGAATATTCTGGGAAAACATGCTTATAATAAGGTAAGTAAGGTTGTTGAGGGAGGAAAAGAACGTTATCATTCGGTCTTGAATGGATTAAGGGCTATAAATAATGCGGATTTTGTCTATATTCATGATGGAGCAAGGGCATGCCTGAGGGAAGAATTGCTTGAACGTGGAAAAGAGGCGGTTAGAAAATACGGTGCAGTTGTGGCAGCGGTTCCGGTTAAAGATACCATTAAAATTGTGGAACAAGGGAAAATTGTATCGACACCACCACGGAATGTCCTGTGGCAGATTCAGACTCCGCAGGTTTTTTCTTATGACAAGATTAAAAGCGCATATGAGAAAATGATGACATTATCTCAGGAAAATATTACAGATGATGCCATGGTTATGGAACGTTTTGGAGATGTTCCTGTATATATATATGAAGGAGAATATACGAATATAAAAATAACGACTCCGGATGACTTGGATATGGCTAAAAATATTCTAAAAAATATTTAAAAATGTGTTGACATCAAATTTTATTGATGATAGAATAACAACTGTCGCTGACAGAGTAAGCGGCTTATTAAATATGGAGAGATACCGAAGCGGTCATAACGGGGCGGTCTTGAAAACCGTTTGTCTTCACGGGCGCATGGGTTCGAATCCCATTCTCTCCGCTTTAAAACCACTTTATGTATAAGTGGTTTTACTATTGAAAAGAATTAGTTCAAAGATTGTAAAAACATGTTGACATATGAAGGTTGATGTGTTATTATAATCAAGCTGACCCCATTT
>CAMEUH010000193.1 GCA_945938055.1 uncultured Eubacteriaceae bacterium
CGGGGTTAACCATGGTTAAACCTTAGGAGGGGTCTGTTATATCCATTTAACTATGAAAGCATATGAATAAATTACATAGGCGCAACCGGTATTCCCGACGCGCCTATTTATTATAATATAAAACTTGAAATCTTACAACTCTAAATTTAATCAAAATTTACCTGTGCACTGATCCACATGGCACCCTTAAAACGGCGTCCTACTTCCGGCTCGCCGGTAAGGTCTTTGGTGTTGACGGCCGCTTTCAGGATAATGTCGTTGCAATCCAGAACCATAAGGCAGACTTTCTCGCCGGTATGGGTGTTGGTTTCATAGGAATAGTCCAGAATCTCGCCAATGACGGAATATTGGTCACATTCCACACCATAAGGCATAAATGTTGAATCCACAATGGAATAAATATCTTCGCGCATGACCCTGCGGGATATCTGGGAATAGGTATCCAGGTCGTCAATGGTCAGATTTTCCATGGCTTCTTCATCCCCGTTCCGGGCAGCGGCAATAAGATTATTGCGCACAAGGGCATCTTTTTTGATTTTCTGAATCTGTTGATCATTTTTCACAATGGGAAGAAGAATCTTACCGCTTGTGCAAAGTCCGGAAAGGAAAATGGAACGACCACAGATGGATTCGGATTTTGTTTTATAGTTGTAATAATCAAAAATATTCTGTAGATAGAAAATCAGGGTCACACCGGCCTTGACCTCGTCGCAGACGATGGCATAGGAATCTTTGTCGGCATGCCGTTCAATCGTTAATTCTTCAATGTTACAGACGCAGTCGCTTAACAGATAAGGGTAATAATATTCCATGTGAAATTTATTACTGCCATTGTAACTGCCTTTAATACAGATTCCAAAATCTTTTCCAAAGCTGGCATTGATGACACCGAGTCCCGCTTCTTCATTATATTTTACCTGTGCTGAGGCAACAGCGTCTTTTATGACTTGTCGGATGAACCGGGTTTCCTGGGATGAATTGGTAATCCCGGAAAACCCGATGGATTTCAAAAATAAATGCATAAAATAATCCTCTTTTGGCATTACGCCGGAATCCAAAGATGATTACTTTTTAACGATTTTTTCCATGCCTCCCATATATGGTCTGAGAGGAACTGGAATGTTAACAGAACCATCCTCGTTAAGGTTATTCTCTAAGAATGCGATTAACATTCTTGGAGGGGCAACAACGGTATTATTTAAGGTATGGGCAAAATATCTTCCATCCTTGCCGTCTACACGTATCTTAAGACGTCTTGCCTGTGCATCGCCAAGATTGGAACAGCTTCCGACTTCGAAATATTTCTTCTGTCTAGGGGACCATGCTTCCACGTCGATGGACTTTACCTTAAGGTCGGCAAGGTCACCGGAACAGCACTCTAATGTACGTACCGGAATATCCAGGGAACGGAACAGGTCAACGGTATTCTGCCATAATTTATCAAACCACATCATGCTGTCTTCCGGTTTGCAGACAACGATCATTTCCTGCTTCTCAAACTGATGGATACGGTATACACTGCGTTCTTCGATGCCGTGAGCACCTTTTTCCTTACGGAAGCAAGGAGAATAGCTTGTGAGGGTATGCGGAAGAGTTTCTTCCTTAACTATTGTGTTAATGTACTTACCAATCATGGAATGTTCACTGGTACCAATCAGGTATAAGTCCTCGCCTTCAATCTTGTACATCATGGCATCCATTTCTGCAAAGCTCATTACACCATTTACAACTTCGCTTCGAATCATGAAAGGTGGAACACAGTAAGTAAATCCACGGTTAATCATGAAATCCCTTGCATAGGAGATGATGGAAGAGTGAAGTCTTGCAATGTCGCCCATCAGATAATAGAAGCCATTCCCGGCAACACGTCCGGCAGCATCAAGGTCAATCCCATTGAAGCTTTCCATGATGTCTGTGTGATATGGAATTTCAAAATCCGGAACAATCGGTTCGCCATATTTCTGAATTTCAACGTTTTCACTATCGTCCTTACCGATTGGAACACTTGGGTCAATGATGTTTGGAATGGTCATCATGATTTTCTTAATCTTCTCAGCAAGTTCCGTTTCCTTAACTTCTAATTCTGCAAGACGGTCTGCGTTGGCAGTAACTTTTTTCTTGATTTCTTCTGCCTCTTCCTTCTTACCCTGAGCCATGAGTGCACCGATTTCCTTGGAAAGCTTGTTGCGCTGGCTGCGGATGTTGTCTGCTTCCTGCTGGGTAGCACGGCTTTCTGCATCCAGGGAAATTACTTCATCAACAAGAGGAAGCTTGGCATCCTGAAACTTATTCTTGATATTCTGCTTAACAATGTCAGGATTCTCTCGTACAAATTTAATGTCTAACATTTATGTTTACCTCCGAATTATTATCCTTTTGTAGAATTGCGCATAAACACAATAATTATTCTTAATTATAATACACCTTGTAAAGATTTGCAATTATTGAAAAATGTGTAAAAGTAATAAGTAATTTACTGCCATGAGAAAAAAATTATGCAAAATGCACAAAAGCAAACAACTGTTTTATCAATTTATGACATTGACTGTGACATAGTGTCATACTTTACCATAAAAATAATGTATTGTATTTTCATAAGTTAAATACATAATTTAAAGGAGGTTCTTACATGAAGGCAGGAAGAAGAAAATTTTTTCAACGGATTGTGGCAATGGCATGTACAGCAGCCATGATGGTAAGCGGCATGCTTCTTGGGACAAAACCGGAGCAGGTAAAAGCAGAAGGTACGGCAAAGATGTGGCTGGTAGGTGATTCCACGGTCTGCAGTTTTAGTGATGCATATTATTATCCAAGATATGGATATGGAACACAGATTGGTAATTATCTGGATTCGTCATATAGTGTTCAGAATCTGGCATTATCAGGAAGAAGTTCCAGGAGTTATTTGCCGGAAGAGAATTATACTACTTTAAAGAATGGTATCTCGGCAGGGGATGTGTTGGTAATCGGATTTGGACATAATGACGAGAAAGCAGAAGCTTCACGTTATACTAATCCAAATGGAGATTATAAAACAGCAGGTTCTTTTGCAAATATTTTATATGAGAATTACATTAAGGTGGCACAGGATGCAGGTGCAGAAGTCATTCTTTGTACTCCAATCGTAAGAAGAACGACAAGTGAAACATTCAGTGATTCACAGCTTCATGTCACAACAACCACAACGGTAGGTGGTGTTACATATGAAGGTGGTGATTATGCACAGGCAATTCGGGATCTTGGTGCAGCATTAAATATTCCGGTGGTTGATTTAACAAATCTTACAAAGGAATTGTATCTGTCACTTGGTGCGAGTGAGACATTATATCTGCATGCGTGGACATCAAATAAAGAGGCCAGTGTGGATAATACACATTTAAATATTTATGGTGCAAAAAAGGTTGCGTATATCCTTGCAAATGCAATTAAGTCAACAGACACGGCCGTTGCATCACATATTGTATTAGGAACGGAACCGACAAAGGCAGCAGACCTGGTGTCTAATCCGTCTTATGTTCCACCAACGTATAATAATAATCTGTCACAGAGTTCTCTCTGGGAAGATTATAAAATCTTCAAAGGCGCTGTATTGGGTAATATAGGCGGTGATTAAAAAATTAATACAACGAATTTTGCATTAGGAACGGATGAGAATGGCAACATGAGAGTGGCAGCACTTACAGGACAGGGAAAGATTGCGGCTGGTTCGGATGGTATTGCCATGTACTATTGTAAGGTTCCGGTGGGAAGTACCTTTACATTATCAGCAACTGCTACCATTAATGCAATTGATTCCAATAGTCAGGTGGCGTTTGGATTAATGGCAAGAGATGACATGTATGTTGATAAATATGAATCCTCACTTGCATCCAGTTATGTAGCAGCAGGCTCGTTCTCCACAGGGACCAACTGCTTTTATAGAAATGATCCGGCCAAGGTAACAAAGGGGCCGGAATTGACAACAGAAACCATTGCAGCAGGAAAATCCTATGATTTAAAAATTGAAAGTAATTCTGATGGTTATGCATGTACCTTTGGTAAGGAACCGACACAGACAGGCGGATTTGATTTCCAGCTTACCAGCGTGGATCCAGATTATGTATATGTGGGAATGTTTGTATCAAGAAAGGCAGATGTTTCTTTTAGCAATATTTCATTAGTGGTAGATGGCGTTGATATTACTGACGGAACGCAGAATCCAGGTGGCGAAGGCGGCTCCGGTGAAACAGGTGGTACACCGGATATGGAAAGTATTACTGCATTTGTTGAGAGATTCTACAGTCTTGTATTAAACAGGGTTCCGGGTGAAGAAGAAAAGCAGGGCTGGATTAATGCACTTGCGAATAAGGAATCCAGTGGTGTAGATGCCGGATATGGATTTGTCTTTAGTCCGGAAGGAATTGACAGGAACTTCAGCAATGAAGAATTTGTTGAAATTCTTTACAATACATTCATGGGTCGTCCATCCGATGAAGGTGGTAAGTCAGCATGGCTGTCACAGCTGGAAGCAGGTGTGGACAGAGAGAAAGTATTTGAAGGTTTTATTAATTCTCTGGAATTTGCAGATATCTGTAAGAATTATGGAATTGAAGTTGGTGATGTGAATAGCGTGGAAGCATTAAAGAATGTTCTGGATATGTATCGTAATCAGAATTCGGATATCACCAAGTTTGTTGCAAGGTGTTATGAAAAGATTCTTGACAGAGTACCGGATCCAGATGGTCTTGAAGCATGGTGCAGGGCAATCATTACAAAGGAAAATACACCAAGGGATGTTGCAGCAGAAGGATTCCTGTTCTCAGAGGAATTTAAAGCGAAGGAAATGACAGATGCAGAATATGTTCAGATTCTTTATGGAACATTCTTTAATAGGGAAGCAGATGAGAAAGGTCTTTCTGACTGGACAGGTGTTCTTGCCGGTGGTGAAGAAGGAAGAGATGACATCATTGATGGATTTGCAAATTCAGATGAATTTAAGGAAGTTTTGAAGGAATTCGGTCTGG
>CAMEUH010000194.1 GCA_945938055.1 uncultured Eubacteriaceae bacterium
TGGTTTGCTTTTTTTACAAAGGACGGGGGCAGGGTACATGCCGTAATGATTCTTCTGGGATTTGCGGCAGTTTTTTTTCTGCGCTTTCTGATGAAATGGCGGATGGTCAAGGTGATTTCAGGTTTTCTGGGACTTTTGACCATGATTTATTGTGTGATTCTGGGTGGGGAATTTTCAAAAGGGATTGTTTTTCTGGCACTGATTCTTTTTCTGAATGCCATTTCGGAACTGATTGCGTTCTTTTATGCCGGCAATGCAAAATCATTGATTTTAATTTATGTCCTGATTGCGGCATTAACTCTTTTCATGCCGTCCGGGCAGGAACCATATGGGTGGGATTTTGTTTTTCGCATCATTCATTCCGTGGAAGAAATCGTGGATAAGATTGCAACGGAAATCCAGTATCAGATGATGGATTCCAAAATGGAGGGGATTTTTCATTTTCAGTCGACCGGCTACTCAGATGACCAGTCAGGAATTTCCCAGTCTTTATGGGAACAGGATATGGAACAGCTGATTCTCTACGGAGATTACACCAAAAGAAATCTGTATCTTAAGGGAAATGTATCCGGGAAATATACTCCGGATGGATTTCAAAATGAGGAAGATTTTCTGGTGCCGGATTACCGGATTGATACGCTCATGACGTTATATTCCATTTTCCGGGAAACTGATGATATTCGTGAATTGCGCAAATTCATGGAGATTAAGAAACAGGAAATTACGTTAAGAAACATTAAGACGGAATCTCTTTTTTATCCGGTAAAGCTCCTTTCTATTTCAGCAGAAGGCTTTTTACAGGACGGGGATAATTTGCGGGCGGGAACGAAGAATGGAAGAGGATACACATATTCGTACTGCTTTGTGGATTTGGATTATTCCAATGAATTTCTTGTGGAGATTATCAAAAACAGCCGGAATATCATCTATGAGGAAAGAGAATACTATCATATTTATGACGTACTTGAAAAAAATTATGGCATCACGATTCCTCAAATACCTTTTGAGGATTTTGTGAAAATGGCAGAGATATATGACACAGACATGCATAGATATTATCAGGGCGAGGAATCAGAAGCCTCGGAAAGAATTAATCTTCTTGCCGGTGAACTTGTTCGTGAGTGTGCAAATGATTATGACTGCTGCAGGGCGTTGGAACAATATCTTTACCAGTATCACTATAACCAGGCGGTTTCCATTCCAAAGGATGCAGATGTCCTGGAGTATTTCCTGTTTGAGGGAAAGGAAGGATATTGCGTGCATTATGCCACGGCACTTGCAGTCATGCTCCGCTGCAGAAATATTCCGGCACGTGTGGCAGAAGGCTTTCTGGTAGATTATAAAAACCGTCTGGACAGTTATACCTATTCTATTTCGAGTAATAAGGCACATGCATGGGTAGAAGCCTATCTGGAAGGCTTTGGGTGGATTCGTCTGGAACCGACGGTTGTGAATGCATCGGATGCTAATGCAGTATGGTATGCACAGGATGACGATACGGAAGAAGTGTGGGAAGAGGAGAACGAATCGAACGATTTTGAAAAAGAAACAGAAGAGGAAGAACGTGAAGAGGAACAGCGTCAGTCGTGGCTTCTGATGATTAAGCTTTTTGGCGGACTACTGGGAATCGTAGGAATGATTCTGGTCATTCTTTACTTCCATCACAAAATATCGGTTCAAAGAAGCAGCAATCCGGATATTGTGTGTCATCATCTGATTGCGGTTCTGGAACGGAAATATGCTGTCAGAAGGGAATCGGAGTCCATAAGGGAGTATTTTGAAAGAATTCTGGAACTGGATAACATTCCGGAAACATTGAAAAAGGAGCTTCCGGTTGTGAAGAATAACATGGAAGAATACTGGTATGGTAATGGAACCGTTCGGGAAGAAGACATTCTGCAGATGAAACGGCTGATTCGGGGAGAATAAAAGAAAATTCCGGCAATATGGTATTCGGCTCTTTTTGATTTACACCAGGGAACAGAATATGGTATAATAATCTATAATAGGGGAACGGAACAATTTGCTGGAAGGAGTGAGGGCGATGAGAAATAAGATTCTATTGATGGGAAAAGGCAAGGCTGCAATGGATGATTTCTTTATTCATCTGGATGATGATTTTGAGGTGCAGACTTCCTCTGAACGTGCTAAGGACATCATGTGCCATATTAAGTACTTTAAACCGGATGCACTGGTGTTTTGCCTTTATGAGGAAACAAAAGAGACTATTAACATGGTGGAATCTTTAAAAAATAAGTTAAATTATTATAAAATTCCTTTAATCATCATTGGTAATCAGGAAGAGTGTGATGACTTTGAAAGAGATACCAATCACATGAGTAAGCTGGTTTTAGTCAAGCCGATTTCCGTTCGTAATATTCGGGATGAGATTATTAGTTTTCTGGATAACTGGAAAATCATGAGTGAAGCTGACATGGTAAAACCAGAGTACGCTCTGGAAGAGAATGGATTATTTGAAAGAGAACAAGATCGCATTCTGAAAGAGTTTGCAGAGAGTGTTCAGAATGGAATGGAACCAAATGCTACAGAAAGTGAAGTTATTCCTGAAGTAAAGGAGAAAAAGCATATTCTGGTGGTGGATGATGATCCAATGATGTTAAAACTCATCAAGGAGCATCTAAAGGATTCCTATCAGGTTGCTACTGCCATTAATGGAAGCCTCGCCCTGAAGTTTCTGGAAAATAAGAAAACGGATCTGATTATTCTTGATTATGAAATGCCGGTTGAAAATGGGGCACAGGTTTTGGAGAGGATTCGAAGCAATAAGGCGACTGCAAGTTTTCCGGTTATCTTTCTCACCGGTATTAATGATCGTGAAAAGATAAAGAAAGTAATGGATTTAAAACCACAGGGATATCTGTTGAAGCCGATTGACAGTCAGAAGCTTTTGAGTATCATTGAGAAGACGATTGGATAAAGGTACAGAGGCAGGAGCGGCAGTATGGAGAAAGAGTTACGTTTAACAGATTTGGTTGATGTGGATATTTTGCAAAGAGTTCAGGATGCCTTTTCAAAAATGACTGGAATAGCAGCGCTTACTACTGATTTAAATGGTGTTGCAGTAACAAAAGGCTCGAATTTTTCTGACTTTTGCATGAACCATACCAGAAAATCAGCAATTGGATGTGCAAGATGTGAACAGTGTGATAAGTATGGAGCAGAGCTTGCCTTGGAACAGGGAAAATCAATTACCTATTTCTGTCATGCCGGACTGGTGGATTTTGCCGCACCAATCATGGCAAATGGAAAAATGATAGGCTGTTTTATTGGTGGACAGGTTCTGACGGAAGCACCGGATGAAGATAAAGTAAGAAAGATTGCAGATGAGATAGAGGTTAATCAGGAAGATTATCTGGAAGCCGCGGGAAAGGTTAATATTATTCCGAAGGAAAATATTGACAAGGCAGCAGAATTTTTATATACGATTGCAGAAATCTTATCAGAAATCACCTATAGCCGATATCTTGTTTTCCGTGCAAAGGAAGAAGTTGAGAAGGCGGCTAACATGAAATCAGACTTTCTGGCAAACATGAGTCATGAAATTCGTACACCGATGAATGCCGTAATTGGAATGGCAGAAATGGCACTTCGGGAAAATCTTCCACAAAATGCAAGGGAGTATATCGGCGAAATTAAATCCTCAGGGAAATCGCTTCTTACCATTATTAATGATATTCTGGATTTTTCTAAAATAGAATCAGGCAAGATGAATATAGTTCAGGTGGAATATGAACCGATGTCCATCGTTAATGATGTCACGAATATTATCATGACACGTCTGGAAGATAAGGATGTAGAGTTTATTCTTGATGTGGATCCTGATATCCCTCACAAATTATATGGAGATAATGAACGTATTAAACAGATTATTCTGAATCTGACTAATAATGCCGTGAAATTTACATGCAGAGGACAGGTAATCCTGCACATGGGATTTGAACGGTCTGATGCAGAAAATATTCTTTTGAAGGTTGCGGTGGAAGATACCGGCATTGGTATTAAAAAAGAAGACATGGAAAAACTTTTTCAGTCATTCCAGCAGCTTGACAGCAAGCGTAACAGAAATATTGAAGGAACCGGGCTGGGGCTTGCAATCAGCAAACAGCTCCTTTCTCTGATGAATGGGGACATTCATGTGGAAAGTGAGTATGAGAAAGGAAGCGTATTTTCTTTTGAACTTCCGCAGAAAGTACTGGACGATACACCGAGTATTTCTGTAAAAGCGAAGAAGGATATTGTGGTAGCCGGCATGATTGAAAATGAGTTTGCAAAAAAGCAGCTGAGAGCATCTGCTTTAAGGCTTGGAGTACAATATAAGGATATTGGAAACGAAGATGATATTGCCGGCTTGTACGACAAGGGGGTGTCGCATTTCTTTGTGGAATCTTCACTGTTTTCGGAAAGAGTACGCTGCTTTATGGAGACTAATCCACAGATTACAGCAGTACTGATTACCAACCCCGGGGAAAGTGTTTCACATGTAATGAAAAATATTCGGGTCGTAAAAAAACCTGTCTATACATTGAATCTTGCCATGATTTTTAATAATGAAAATCTGCATTATGATTCTCGTGGGCAGGATGTGGAATTTGATTTTGTTGCACCTGAGGCAAAAGTACTGATTGTTGATGATAATGCCATTAATCTTACAGTTGCCGAAGGACTTCTGGAACCACTTAAGATGAAGGTTGATACAGCAACCAGCGGAAAGGAGGCAATTGAAAAGATTTCCGGACAACGGTATGATATGATTTTCATGGATCATATGATGCCGGACATGGATGGTGTAGAAACCACCCATATCATACGGCAATTCCACAAAGAGTATGATAATGTACCGATTATTGCACTGACTGCCAATGCAGTAGATGGAACCATGGAAATGTTCCTGAAAGAGGGAATGAATGATTTTGTGGCAAAGCCAATTGAAC
>CAMEUH010000195.1 GCA_945938055.1 uncultured Eubacteriaceae bacterium
CTGTAAAGTTATGTACCATGCCTCCTGTCGGAAGAGCTGCACCCTTCTCAACCGTTACCTTACATGTTGCCTTGTAACTTCCTGTTGCTGAAGTTGCCGTTGCCGTAATAGTTGCCGCTCCTTCTGCCACAGCAGTCACATTACCATCTGAATCAACAGTTGCCACAGATTTATCAGAGGATTCCCACGTTACCGTATAACTCTCTGTAAGATTTGCAGGCGTTCCTGCTGCCGTAAGCGCCAGCTTGGAACCTGTTGTTATAATTGCTTCATCCTGGCTTAATACCACACCGCTTAAAGTAATCGGCTGTGAAACGGTAATTGTACAATTTGCCGTAAACCCGGAATTTTCTACTGTAATCTTCGCCGTTCCCTCTGATACTGCCGTTACAAGACCGGTATCAGAAACAGTTGCTACTACTTGATTGTTGGATGTCCATGTGCTTGTACCGGCAAGTGCTGCCTTTGCCGGAACTGGAGATACTGTCAGCTGAACAGTTCCTCCCTTTACAAGTGTCTTACTGGTCAGATTCAGTGATACACCGGTAAGCTCATTAGGATTTACTACGGCACCGCCGCCAATGGAAACAACAGAGGATTCATAGTTATTTAATGCCGTCTTTAATGGAGTATTCAGTGAATAAGCTGCATCATCCACCGAATTATCGAAGGCCCATTGAAAATCTCCGCCATTCATACGTCCTGCACTACTGGTAACAATACCAGGAACATCAGCGGCATCATCAACGTTATAGTCATACATGATATTGCTATCCGTATCAAAGTTTGAATATACTCTTCCACCCTGCTTTGCTTTAACGGTACTTGGAACCTTCTCATCTCTGGAAGAAGCTTCATATGCATCAAATTCTACGCTGTTCTCCTGATAGGTAACATATTTCTGTGCCCCTATTATAATGTTACCATAGGACTTAATCATACCGCCGTCTTCACTACTAAAGGTACCGCCTCCACCGTCGCCGGAACCAATGTCAGAACCCTGCATGGAAATCAGCATCGGATATTTACAGTTTCTAAAGTAATTATTTTCAACAAATGCTTCACTGCTCTTTGCCGCACCAACGCCATATTTTGAAACACCATCATAGTAGTTGTTATATACATGGACAGACATGGTTCTGATTCTAGGATGTCTGCTGTCCGTGTGGTCAAGCCAGTTATGATGATAAGTAATCCAGTTTGGACCACTTTCTGATTTCATTCCACATAATGACATCTTTCCGCTGTCCCAGAAGTGATTATAGGAAATCGTAACATACTGTGAATTATCCTTTAAATCCATGGAACCATCGCCCTTTGCCTGGTCACCATCTTTACCGGCATCACCATAGAAGAAGTCTACATTATGAATCCATGCATTAAGCGTCTTCTTAAGGCTGATACCATCACCGTCACTACCGCCGCCCCAGTTCATAAGACCAAGATTACGAATCTCAATACTGTTACTGGAAAACGCTGCAACACCTGCTCCGTAAATCGTGGCATCTTCGCCAATTCCTTCAAAAGTAACATTGCTTGCGTCCTTTACGCCAATCGCATACGCTGATTTCATATCAGCGCAGGAAAGCCCGGAGGATGTTACTTTACCGATAATTCGGATTGCAACCGGCGGACAGCTGTTCTTATTCTTAATTGCCTGGGTAATTGCTGCAATACCGGTATATGTTGTCCCACCAATCTCCATCTGAACCGTATTTTTATTATCTTCCGTCAGATAAAGTACTACTGCGCCACTCTTTAATGTACCATCATTGTTATAGGCACCTAAGCCTTCACCTCCCGTTGGTGAATTCTTAGAAAACGCAAAACCGCTACGGTCATACGCTTTAACCGTCAGTGTTCCTGTCTCTGAAGATACTTCTCCACCTGACGTTTCTGCCACAACCTTAATAACATATTCCCCCGCTGCCAAACCGACTGCATCAACCCTCCAATAGGATGGATACTGTCTGATTAATTCATCATCCAGTCTGGAATATGAGGACTCGGAAGCCTTTCTCACATACGCTTTGTATGCGGTTGCTCCGGATACCGGAGACCATTCTGCGTATGCAGACTCAAACCAGCCCGCTGCCTCAGTGATTGTTACTGCACCCCCTGCATATGCCTCTGTGGTATCCACAGTAATCATCATGGAAAATACCATGACAGACATAAGCATCCATGCAACTAGTCTTTTTACTACCTTTTTCATTGTATCACCTCGTGATTTTATTCAGCGCAAACACACCTATTTTGAAGTTTAGTACTCTATCCTTTTCATGTCAATACATTTTTGTGCATAATATTTATTTTTTATTTTATTAGGAAACTAAATTGTATACTTTGCACAAAATTCTGCTATTGGTTTTGCTATTTTAAACAGAAAAAAAGACTGTATACCATTTCCATGATATACAGTCCTGTTACTCTTATTAATCCAATGTATATGGAAGTAAGGAAAGGTGACGTGCTCTCTTGATTGCAACGGTAAGTGCTCTCTGATGCTTTGCACAGTTTCCTGTAATTCTTCTAGGAAGAATCTTACCTCTTTCTGATACATATCTCTTTAATTTATTTACATCCTTGTAATCGATAACGTTACTGCTATCGCTACAGAATACACAAACTTTCTTTCTTCTGCGGATTGGTCTTCTCTTCATTGCGCCATCCGTCTTTTCAGCCTTCTGTGCTGGATTTGACATGATAACTACCTCCTTTTATAGATTTAGTTAAATGGTAAACCTTCGTCCTCCACACCGTCCGGAATATTCATGAAACCGTCACCGGCTGCCGCACTTGGCATTGGTCTTGATGGTGATGAATATCCACCGTTGCTCTCACTCTGGGACTTGCTTTCCGCAAATTCCATCTCGTCTACCATAACTTCTGTAGTATACACCCTCTGACCTTCCTTGTTGGTATAGCTTCCTGTCTGGATTCTGCCGGTTACCAGCATCTTGGTGCCCTGGTGTAAATATTTCTCAGCAAATTCTGCCTGTCTGTCAAATGCCACGCAGGTAATGAAATCTGCTGTCTGTTCACTATTTGCATTATCACTGTTACGACGTCTTCTGTCCACAGCTAATGTAAATCTTGCGATTGCCATTGACCGTTCGCCCTGTGAATAACGAATTTCAGGATCTCTGGTTAATCTGCCCATTAATATAACTTTGTTCATAATCTCTACCTCTTTTCTTTAAAGAGTTCTTGTAAGCAAAGTTTCGTAAAATGTATTATTACTCTTCTTCTCTAACAACTAAGTATCTGATAACATTTTCCATGATACGAATGTTCTTTTCGAGTTCGTTAGGACAAGTTGCATCAGATTCAAACTTGATAAAGTAGTAGAAGCCTTCTTTCATTTTCTGAACTTCGTAAGCTAATTTCTTCTTACCCCATTCATCTACGTTAGTGATGGTACCACCGAAACGAGTAATGTATTCTTTTACCTGCTCGATTGTAGCTACTCTAACTTCGTCTTCAACTTTTGCACTAACAACAACTGCTAATTCATACTTGTTCATGTTGTCTCGCACCTCCTTCTGGTCTCTGGCCCCCTAAATCACAGTCGTAACAGACTCCGGTTCTCCAAAACCCGTTACATGGGAGCAAGGAATAAATATATCACAGAGAGATATAATATCACAGTTCTCCACAAAAAGTCAAGCATTTTTCTTTGTTAAACCTCTTGTGTTTTTTCCACCAGCTTTCGTGCCACCATGACCTGATGTTCACACCCAAGGCACTTCAGGCGGAAATCTGCTCCTACTCTTAATATTTCCCATTCACTGCTTCCACAGGGATGGGGTTTTTTTAATTTTACAACATCGCCAACTTCATATTCATACGTCATTTCTGTAACGCTCCGAAAACCTTTCCTAATGAATCATTGATTAACAAATTGGCCCTGCAGTCATATGTGGTTGCAGATTTATTGACCAGGATTAGTTTCTTCCCCTGATAATAATCTATCAGTCCGGCTGCCGGATACACCACAAGTGATGTTCCTCCCACAATCAGCACATCTGCCTGACTGACATATCGAATGGCATCGGACAGATTCTGGTCCTTAAGTCCTTCCTCATACAGAACCACATCCGGCTTAATAACCCCGCCACAGCTGCATTTTGGAATTCCCTCTGAATTCATCACATAATCCAGGTCATAAAACTGACCGCATTTCATGCAGTTATTTTTGTGAACCGTTCCATGCAGTTCAATCACATTCTTACTGCCTGCCATCTGATGCAGTCCATCAATGTTCTGCGTTATGATTGCCTTAAGCTTGCCCCTGCGTTCCAATTCTGCCAGTACCATGTGTGTCACGGACGGTTTTGCATCCCGGTGAATCATTTTATCCCTGTAAAAGCGGTAAAATTCCTCCGTCTGATACAGAAAAAAGCTATGACTCAATATAGTTTCCGGCGGATACTTGTACTTCTGGTTATAAATACCATCCGTGCTTCGAAAATCCGGTATTCCGCTTTCCGTGGATACACCTGCACCCCCAAAGAACACGACATTCTCTGATGCTTCCACGATCTCTACAAATTCTTTAATCTTTTCCTCCATATTTCTGCCCCCAAACCTTCTCCGGTACTTTCGGCCATATAGCTGCACAATTCGTAGCGATTAACAGCTATTGATATAATTTATCCGGATATTTTCCTGATGAAATCAGTTCTTTAATGGAAGCTACCACAACAGGCTTATCTTCCTTATAAGTAACACCTACCCATTTATCCTTGGATTCCAGAACCTTAACACCCGCTTCATTCTTCTTTACCAGCCCGTCCACAATAGTCGGAAGCAGATATTCCTGTTTGCCGCGTTCCTTCAGATTGGACAAAAATTCTGCAAATCCTTTTTCCAGTTCCTGAAAGAAATCCGGCTCAAATCCCCA
>CAMEUH010000196.1 GCA_945938055.1 uncultured Eubacteriaceae bacterium
GACCGGCAGGCAACACACCGGCATGACAACGCGCTGGGCAATGCGCTCGCCCGGTTCAATGGATGCATCCACGAGGGAATGATTGTGAAGTGCTACCATGATCTCGCCACGATAGTCTGCATCCACAACGCCAACCTTATTTGCCGGTGCAAGCCCTTTCTTTGTGGCAAGTCCGCTTCTTGCATAAATCAAACCGGCATATCCGACTGGGATCTCCATTGCAAGCCCGGTTTTGATTAACTTCGTTTCACCCGGTGCAAGGGTTACTGTTTCCTCTAAGCATGCATAAAGGTCTGCACCGGCGGAAAATTCTGTTCCGTAGGTAGGAATGATGGCTTTTTCATTTAATTTCTTGATTCGAACATCTGATGTCATAATTTCTCCTTAATAATTTCTCATTGAAAATGTCTTTTGGATTATTTTTCCTGTTATGGCGCAGGCTTAATACTGTACCTGACGATCATCCCAGAGAACAGGCTCGCCTTTTTCAAGGGTTTCTTTTACGAGAATAGTCTTCTGGTTGGAAGAACCCTTAAAACGCAGGGACAAATCTTTTAATTCTTCCACGAATTTTCCGTCTACGATGATGTCGATATAAGACAGCATTTCACGGGTTTCGTCCCAGTTCTGGTAGATGTTTACATAAATGTCCTTCATGAAATCAAAGCCGGTAAAGCACCAGATATTTTTTTCCGGATAAACTTCGCGCACCTTACGAAGCAGTGGCAGAAGTCCCTGTTGATTTACACGCTCGAACGGTTCACCGCCAAGGATGGTAAGTCCTTTGATGAAAGAAGGTTTCATGTATTCAAGGATGGTGTCAATCGTCTCCTCTGTAAATGGTTTTCCGTAGTTAAAGTCCCATGTCTCCTGATTGAAACAGCCCTTGCAGTGGTGGTTACAGCCGCTTACAAAGATGGAAATGCGGATGCCGGGACCATTGGAAATATCATATTGTTTAATATCAGCGTAATTCATGATTCATATAGCTCCTTAAACAAACATCCCTGCATGTTCCGGCAGGGATGTTATAAAATTTATCAATTAGATGTGAAGAACACGGGAATTGATTTCCTTGGTCTTACCTACATTCCAGAAGTTTTCACCTAAGTATCCGCAGGTTCTTCGGGTAACATTCATCTTGGAATGATCTTTGTTATGACACTGTGGACATTCCCATTCCAGCTTGTCGTTGATAATGATTTCACCATCGTATCCGCAGACGTGGCAGTAGTCAGACTTTGTGTTAAATTCTGCATACTGGATATTGTCGTAGATAAACTTTACAAGTTCTTCCAGTGCTTCCAGATTGTGTCTCATGTTCGGAATCTCAACATAGGAGATTGCACCGCCGGAGGAAATCGTCTGGAACTGGCTTTCAAAAGTAAATTTACTGAAAGCATCTATCTTTTCACGTACATCCACATGATAGGAGTTGGTGTAGTAGCCTTTATCGGTAACGTCCGGAATGCTGCCGTACTTTTTCTTGTCAATCTCTGCAAAACGGTAGCAGAGGCTTTCAGCAGGTGTTCCGTAAAGACCAAAGCCAAGACCGGTTGTCTTCTTCCAGGTATCGGTAGCTTCACGCAGACGATTCATGACCTTTAATGCGAATTCGGTTCCCTTCGGGTCGGTATGGCTTACGCCGGTCATTAATTTGGTTACTTCATAGAGACCGATATAACCAAGGGAAAGAGTGGAATAGCCGTCATGAAGAAGCTTATCAATGGTTTCGCCTTTTTTCAGTCTTGCAATGGCTCCGTACTGCCAGTGAATCGGGCTGACATCAGAAAGTGTACCCTCCAGTGCACGATGTCTGCACATTAAAGCTTCAAAGCAAAGTGCCAGTCTTTCTTCCAGAAGCTGCCAGAATAATTCTTCGTTACCGTCAGCAATGATACCAATTTGAGGAAGATTCAGGCTGACAACACCCTGGTTAAAACGTCCTTCCCACTTGTAGTTTCCGTTTTCGTCCTTCCAAGGAGAAAGGAAAGAGCGGCAACCCATGCAGCTGAAAACGTTTCCTTCATAGTTTTCACGCATTTTCTTGGCGGAAATGTAATCCGGATACATTCTCTTGGCAGAACATTTAACGGCAAGCTTTGTAATATAATCGTATTTGCCGCCGGCTAAGCAGTTGTGCTCGTCCAGTACGTAAATCAGCTTCGGGAAAGCAGGAGTCACATAAACGCCCTGTTCATTCTTGATTCCTTCCAGTCTCTGACGGAGAATTTCCTCAATAATCATGGCATTCTCTTCAATATATTCATCATCCTTGTCAAGATTTAAGAATAATGTAACAAACGGAGATTGACCGTTTGTTGTCATTAAAGTATTAATCTGATACTGGATGGTCTGTACACCGGACTTTAATTCGTCATACAGACGGTCCTTTACAATCTGGTCAATGACTTCATCCGACACCTTGCCGTCGAGCTCTTCGTGATAGTGCGTTGCATATTTTTCCTTGGTCTTTCTTAAATATTTACCAAGATGCTTGATGTCAACGGACTGTCCGCCGTACTGGCTGGATGCAACGGAAGAAATAATCTGTGTGGTAACGTTGCAGGCAACCTGGAAACTCTTTGGTGTTTCGATTAATTTGCCGTTCATGACCGTACCGTTGTCTAACATGTCACCAATGTTAATCAGACAGCAGTTGAAAATGGACTGCAGGAAATAATCGGCATCATGGAAATGAAGAATTCCTTCCTCGTGTGCCTTGGAAATTTTCTCCGGAAGAAGAAGTCGCTTGGTTAAGTCCTTGGAAACCTCACCTGCAATTAAGTCACGCTGTGTGGAAGCAATGGTAGCATTTTTGTTGGAATTTTCTTCCATGACATCCTTATTGCTGTTCTTAATGAGGCTCATAATGGAATCGTCCGTGGTGTTTGCCTTACGGACTAATTCACGTGTATAACGGTAAATGATATAAGTCTTGGCAAGAGTGTATTTTTTCTCTGCCATGAGCTTCTGTTCAATAATATCCTGTATTGCCTCAACATGCATGGTTTCATAACCACGGTTTTCAATGGAAGCGACAATGGATTCAATTTTGTCTTCCGATATCTGGTCAATCGGATCGACTTCATCATTGGCCTTCTGAATCGCAACAATAATTTTGTTACGGTCATAATTTACTTCACGGCCATCTCGTTTAATAACCTTCATTACTACATCCCTTTCTGGTAAAAAATGATAATTATGTAGAATGTCCTGGAGTGCACAAAACCCCGTCTGGAAGCGCAGAACTACAAGACATAAAATTTTTACAAGGTTGATTATAGCACCAGTAAATCAGATTGTCTACTAAATCTTGTGTATTTATTTTATACATTACACAAAATATAGTTCTGATTAAATGGAAATTTAATATAACCAATCAGCAGTAGTATATTATATTGTATCATCATGAAGAAAATAGTTTTATTTTGTCGAAAAATGTTCTATAATAAATTTTGAGTATACTTTTAGGAGGACTGCCCCCATGAATATAACAAATTACGTGGTAGATGATAGTGAAATAAAATTGTTTCATGGAAGAATATCACTGAAATTCGATTATAGTATTGTTAATGCAGATGAAAATATCTATCGGTATCTGGGGACTAATTCAGGAAGAGCATTTACGGCGCTGATTCATCCGGAAGATTTGCCGGATTTTTATGAGTGTGTAGAGCATTCTGCTCAAGAACCTCAATATCTGCTCATGCGTTTTTTAAGCGTGGATGAAAAATATAGAATGGTCTATGTAATCATGCGCAAGAATAGTCAGTCCATTGACATGGAAATTGTGGATATTGCCAATAATCACAAAAAATATGATTTATTCCGGAATACGGTATTTAAGTGCAAGAAACTCATGAATTATAGTGAAAATGTATTTTTTGAGTATTTTTATGACAGCCGTACCATTAATATTTATGAGTATGTGAATGAACGGAGCGTCATAGATTTTAATCGCAATATTGATGAACTGTATGATGAGGTTATGAAGGATAAGCACTATACCAGCAAACAGAAGCAGGAATTTGCGGTACTTTACGATGGTATGGTTGAAAACAGGGATCATCTTAGTCTTACTGTGGACTGAAGCATTTTTGGATTTGAGAAGTGCATTCTGGATATTAAGGGCGGAATTTTATATAAAGATGGTGAGAAGCAGTTGTTTACTGCTGTTGTCAAGAAGATTGGAAGCGAAAACGCTGAGCTGGAGGAAAAATATTACAAGACAAGCCACGCAGTGGAGCAGGCTACCGGAACTTATAATAAACGTGCCATTAGTGAACTTGCAACAGATATTCTGGCTTCATCGGATAACAGGCATCGTTATGTTGTCATGATGGATATTGATGATTTCAAAAATGTGAATGATACCTATGGTCACATGACGGGTGATGAAGTAATCGCAAAGACGGCTGAGGTTGTTAAACGCCATGTGGGTGAGCGCGGATATGTCGGAAGGTTCGGCGGAGATGAGTTTTTTATCATTACGGACAAAGTTGGAAAGGAAGAAGACCTTGTTTGTTTATTGAAGACAATCCGCAAAAATCTGGCATGGGAGTGTACGGAACTTGTTCCGGGACTCTCCGTGACACTGTCCATGGGAATTTCCTGCTATCCGGAGAATGGGAGAACTTATGATGAACTGCTTCAGATTGCAGATAAATGCTTATATCTTGCGAAAACAAAAGGTAAGAATCGTTATGTCATTTACCGTCCGGAACAGCATGGCGATTTGGAAAAAGTGAAGAGTAGTCAAAAGCTTTCCATTAATAATCTGTTTGAAGATAATTACCGTTTCTGTTGTGCAGCCATGTCGGTTGTTGATGACATCAGGGACCGGAATGTTTCCATGGAACGATGTCTGGAACGGGTAAGACAGGAGTTTGCAGTCGA
>CAMEUH010000197.1 GCA_945938055.1 uncultured Eubacteriaceae bacterium
CGGCGTTCTTTTGCAAATTCCTCTTTTTTCCGGAATTCATTCCGGATGAGGCGCTCATATTCCTTCTGAATGGTTTCATAGCCATCCAGATTTTCCATGGAGATATCTCCGGAAGCCTTTAGTCTTTCCGGCACCATAACTCCGGCATTCTTTAGCATCCGCTCAATATCACGGTCAATTACGGACAAATCGCCCAGTTTTTTATTCTTTTCTTTTAGCATTTTTGAAAGCTTTTCTATCTTTTCACGGATATTCTTAAGCGCACCGGTATGCTCTGCAATATACATTCTCGTATTATCACAGTCAAATAAAGTAAACTCACCATACCGTTCCTCAATCATGTTTCTGGCATGGGAAAGACTTCCCTCCATGCGGTTCATCTGTGCATTCTGTGCCTCATTTTCTCTCTGCAGACCGGATAATTCATTCTTTATCTGTGTAAGTCGTTCTTTCAGATATGTCTGATCTTCCGGCAAGACTTCACCTTGTTTTATCCGCTCCCTGACATCTTCAACAGAATAACCCTTTTTGCCAATCTCACGAACTGCTTTCCCAATATAATCCTCATATGTTGTCAAAAGTGTCTTCTTGTCCGAAATATCTGAATTCTCATTATGAATCACAGATACCAGTCCGTTAAAATGTACCAGAATCTGCTCATAATCCTCTTGCGTACTTTCCGCCTTGCATTCATTTGAATAAAATGGTGCAAAAATTTCCTTCCACTGTTTCTCCAGCTTATCCAATGCATTCTCTGCATCTTCTTTATGCAGTCTTGCGTTCTCCCATGCATCCGATGTTTTTTGTACGGTCTCACGGTATTCTTCAAGAAGTCTCTCTGCCCGGATAATCTCTTCTTTTGAAGTTTTCTGCTGTGACAGAAGAGCGCAAACTTCTTCATTTACTTCTTCTGCTTTTCTTAACCTCTCCAGAAGTTCTTCCTGCTGTTGTGTCTCCGTTTTAACTTTATTTTTAGCGGTCTCAAGCTCCTGAATCTTTTGCTCCAGAAGTGCTTTATCCTGCAACTGTTCCATCTGCTTCTGTTCCAAAATTTCCAGTTTTTCACGCACTGACTGCAATTCCTCTTTGCCATCCCCAGACTGTTCGCGGGTACATTCCAGCATATAGAGATAATCATCCCACAATACACTCTGATTCATCTTAAGACGCTTTAGTTCTTCTTCCCTGCCATATAGTTCATTCTGAACCTTATCTAATTCTGCTTCCACCTTACCTGCATCCATGAGAAACGATAAATCCTTCGTTCCAAAAACAATATAATCCGCACTGGCAGCATGTCTGGTGTCCCGCAAAATCATTTCGCTGATAATCGGAACAATATACGAGCAATGACTAAAATTCTTCAGATTGGCATCTTCCCGGATACGTTCAAAGTCCCCCTTGATGACAAAGCTGTAATCCAAAAAAGGAATCCTCTTGGCAACATCCCGTTGCTGTGCCACAGACAAGGTTGCATACCAGTCATATCCGTAAAGAACGTCCTCTCCATAGGTCCGGAATAAATATTCCTCAATCTCCCTGTATTGTTCTCCATCCAGCATATAGCGTCCGGAAGAAAGATTACTGATATACTCCCGCATGGACTGAATTTTTAACTCTAAATCCGCTGCCTGCCGGATGGAATTTTTATAAAGTCCATAAATGGCATTCTTTAAGCGTTTTGGTTCACTCTCTCCATATACGGAGGACAATGCAGAAACTTTTTCGCTGCCGACTCCATTCTTTTCCAGCATCTTAAGAATGCGATTTTCTTCATGCTTTAATATTTTCATTTCCGAATGAAGTTCATGCATGGAATCGTTATTCTGTTCCATTTTATCCTTAAGTCCGGTTAACTGTTCCTCTGTTCTTTGCAGTTCCTCCCGGTTTAATGCCACAAGCTTCTCCAGCCTGTTTTTCTCTTCTGCCCCCTGCTCTGCAACCAAAATTCCCGCTTCCTGAATCAGTTTCTTTAATAATGCTTCTTTTTCCTCCAGCTGTTCTGCAATTATTTTCTGGCTTCCCTGCGCAACAGCCAGACGAATTTCCGTATCTTCTTTTGCTTTTTTTACCCGTTCATGTTCTTCTTTTGCCTGTTCATATATATTCCGGTATTTGGCTATTTTTTCTGCATAATCTTCCTGCATCTTCTGAATCATTTCATGCGCCTGTGACGCAAGCCCCTGAAGTTCTCCATAAATATCTTCATGATTTCTCATCCGGTTATCCATGGCAAGAAGAACTTCTTCCCTTAATGATTCATATTTCATCATGTCGTGATAAGAATCCACACATTCCGCAAAACGAATCTGATTCTGAATCTTCTCTTCCTGTTCCATCAGATGCTCAATTTTATTATCAAACTCCTCCACAAGAATCTTAAGTTTCTCCAGTTCTTTCTGATCATCAATCATCTTTGCCACAGCGATGAGTTTTTCTTCTTTTCTGCACTCATCCTCCAGCCGTTCCTGACTTTCCTCGTCCGCCTGTAAGGATTTTTCCAAGTCTTCCTTAAGGCTTCGGCAAACAGCCAGTTTTTTAAGGAGTTCATCCTTAAGATGCTCCTTTTCTCCCTGAAAATCCCTGAAAGACAGAATTTTCCCGGACAGCTCCTGCATCAGAGCAATCTGCCGGTCAAAGGTATTGATTTCTTCCTTTTTTCTGGACAACTCCACAATCTTATCCTTAATGTCCAGAAGGGTCTTTGCCATTCCATCCTCATCCATCTGATTCCCAATCTGGTTCTGAAAGGATTTCTGAATGATTTCTTCAATTAAAAGGTCCTCCACAACCTTTCTTCCGGTCTTATAGTTATTTTCAAAATACGTCCTTACATGACCTTCCGTCTTATTAATTCCACGGATAATCTCCCATTCGCTTTCAAACAGACCATACTGGCTGATAAAACTCTGGTAATCACCTTTTCTTTCAAAAATATATACTTCTACACGGTGATCCTTCTTCTCAAGGTCACGCAGATAATTTTTCAGTCCATTATAAGTAATCCTCTCGCCATCCTTGGAAAGCGGAAGATTCTTAATATCGTTATCTCCGAATTCACGATAAAAAATGCAGTAGTTAAAATACTCAATATTTGCTGCTTCTTTTGCACCTTCTTCTCCGTTGTCCCTGCCTTTTCTGGCGCAGAATCCTGTTGTCATGTACTTAAAGTTATTCTTCTGGTAACAGGAGTCTAGCTTCCATTCAATCAGGGAATGAATGGTGCTGCTTCCGTTTGAGGTACGGAAAAGCTTTTCGATTGGCTGTTTCTCGTCCAGGGTACAGTTTGGAATCAGATTCTGTAAAAGGAGCAGCATCAAAACGCTCTTACCACCACCATTTGCCAGGTCATAGATGGTATTTTTGCAGGAAAAACGCATCATGAAATCATCATAAAACTGCGTACCAAAATTATATTTTACATTATTGACCCTGATTCGGTTAATATGCGGCATCTGCTATTCCTCCTTACCCTTTAGGATTTCATAAATACGTCCCTTATAGTTATCAAAATAATTCTCGATTAAGGCACGGAAACGGTTCGTCGGATAATATCTTCCTTCCACCTGAGTAAAAAGCTTCTGGTTCTCTAAAAAATTAAATACAATCTTAACATATCCTGATTTGGAATTCCTTGCTGCCCGGACATCAGAGGAATCCTCCACGGACATTGCCTGTAAATCATGCCACATCAATGCAATCTGCTTAAAACTATTTTCCTCTACCTCATCCAGAACAATTCCCGTAGACCAGTCCATAATACTGCTGATGCTTCCATCCACCGTAGCAATCACATCTTCCAGCTTCACAAATTCCACATAATTATAAGTCGTGGTATCCGTGTAAAACTCCATGATAATATTATAAATAATATAATAGCACAGATATAATTCCTTATTTACCTTAAGTCCCAGTTCCCGCCGCAGTTCCTCATTACTGTAGCCGAAAATCCGGTTATTTTCCCCCGGACTTACATACAGCGCATAATCATATTCATAAATGTCCAGGTTCATTTTCTTTAAAATGGAGTGAACACAGGAGTATACCTGTCCGTTGGAATTATATTCTTCATAAAGAGGGATATTTGCATTTCTTGATATCTCTTCTCCCATGATAAGCTTTGAAGTAATATCAAGAGCCTTGTCAAGATTCCGTTCTTCCATGTCATTCATCCATCCTTTCAAAAATAACATTTGTTACCTGCATACCATTTAACACCAGTTCCTCTAAATTTTCATCACCATTCATAATAATTTCAAAAGAAATCCCATCCTGTCTTCCGTCTTCATCCCCAAAAATCATGTCGGAAAGAATTCCGTCCAAAAACGTCTCCTGCTTTTCCTTCTTATCAAAACGATATTTTTTCTTCTGGCACAAATGCACGAGAAATGCATAATAATCGCTGTTTTTATATATTTTTTCGGAATATTTTTCTACCAGGTAATCCGTAAATTCCTTTAATGAAAAACGCTCTTTCTTCCGAAGCTGCCCGAAAAGTTCCTGCATAAATACCATAAAGTTATGATTCATGCGCTTTTCTTCCACTTCATCCGGAAAAATAATTTCCTTTTCTTCCTCTTCAACGACCTTCTCCACAACCTCATTCCGCTCCGGCCGGTAAGAGAGCATGTCATCAATGGCAATGACATTAAAGCTTTTCTTCACATTCAAATCGAATAATGGTTCCACAAATGCTGAAAGCACTCCCACATCATCCGTCTTAATCATCTTTGCCAGAATGGCACGGTAATCAAAACCATTCTGAACGATGAATACGAAGCCAAGGTTGGCTGGAAAGACGGCGGCAACGAACTGCTGGTTGATAACTTTGCCAATACGGCGAAAGTCATTCTTCCCGAGTGCCCCGACAGCTTCTTTGAGAGCTTCC
>CAMEUH010000198.1 GCA_945938055.1 uncultured Eubacteriaceae bacterium
GCTCTGCGGGTTGAAAGTATACCCCTGATTTGCTTCCCGGTTCATATGAATGGCAAGATTCGGAATTGCCATCACGGCTTTCCTGGAGGCCACCACGGAAACAACCGGCGAATACGCATCCTTTCCACGGCTTACCACGCAACCAGCCACCCCCAGCGGCCGGTCAAGCCATGTATTTAAAATGGC
This sequence comes from uncultured Eubacteriaceae bacterium, assembly GCA_945938055.1. Taxonomy (GTDB): domain Bacteria; phylum Bacillota; class Clostridia; order Lachnospirales; family Lachnospiraceae; genus MGBC120314. The sequence goes on from CAMEUH010000198.1 coordinate 187, forward strand.
ACCTCCATAGCTTTCCACATTCATTTTATAATATTTTCCGGCAGTCATGACTGTGTTCGGTTTTACAACAAAACACGGCTGGTCCGTATGTGCCGCCGCAATATGAATCCTGTCATGATAACCAAATTTTTCTCCTATGGAAAATGCCACGACAGACGTCTCAAACACCCTGACATAATAACGGCTTCCCATCTCTATCTGCCATTCCTGCTCCGGCTGAAGTTCTTTAAAGTCCCTTTTCTTTAATTCTTCTTCCACGGCTTTTACCGTCGTGAACGGACAGGTACTTTTCTTTATAAAATCCAAAAATTCTCTATTCCCTGATTCCATAAATAAATTCTCCTTTTCAGCTTGTTTTCCCTTTCATTCTATTTTATACTAATACCAGCGAACGTACAAGGAGGCTTACATGATTTCCGTTAAAATCAATAACTTAAAAACCTTTTCTTCCCATCTTCTGGTCAAAGATACCTTTTCTTCCTTTCTGCTTGTGGATGCACAAATACAGACCCATTCCACCTTTCAAATCAGCGGCCGGAAAAACCCGTCTTATTTTACGGAAGAAGAGGAAGACAGTTCTCCTTCTGAATATAATCCATGGTCCCTTCTTCGCCCTATCTGCTACGAAATCATAAAAGGACGCCAGCTTCCTGCCTATTTTAAATTCGTATTCCGCCTGGACGAAGAAAATCTGCGTAAGCTTCTCTTAACCCTTCCGGATTTTTCGGAAAAAGATGTAGACGGGCTTTATCTGAATGTAAAGTACGAAAATGGCATTCTCTCCCTGACTACCGGAACCGCACTTAAGATTTTCACCCTGGACAAAGCGCTGGATAAGGCATTTGACCATTTTCTCACATCATTTCTGGAAAATTATTCCATCGACTTTTCTATTTGTTAGCACTCTTTTTGATTGAGTGCTAATTTTTTCTTGACATTGCAATCCAACTGATTTAATATATTCCATAACAAATATTTTTGTATGATTTTTAAAAGGAGTGATTGTTTATGTCTACACAAAAAGGCAGTCTTTCAATTAACAGTGAAAATATCTTCCCTATCATAAAGAAATGGCTCTATTCTGACCACGATATTTTTTACAGGGAACTTGTTTCCAACGGCTGTGATGCCATTACCAAATTAAAAAAGCTTGACATCATGGGTGAATATTCCATTCCGGAGGACACGGAATTTAAAATTGAGGTTCGTGTCAACCAGGAATTAAAGACCATTACCATTACCGATAACGGTATCGGTATGACAGCAGATGAAGTCAATGAATACATTAACCAGATTGCATTTTCCGGTGCTGCAGCATTCCTTGAGCAGTACAAGGATAAGACCAACGAGGATCAGATTATCGGTCATTTCGGTCTTGGTTTCTACTCTGCATTTATGGTTGCCGATAAAGTAACGATTGATACGCTTTCTTATAAGGAAGGTTCCAAACCGGTTCACTGGGAATGTGATGGCGGAACGGAATTTGAAATGGGCGAAGGTGAAAAGACTACGGTCGGTACAGAGATTGTACTCTATCTGAATGAGGACAGCTATGAATTTTCCAACGAGTACCGTGCCCGTGAAGTTCTGACAAAGTATTGTTCCTTCATGCCGGTTGATATTTTCCTGATTAATGAAAATGCAAAACCGGAAGAAAAAGACTCTGCCGTAGAAGCCACAGACTCCACGGAGGATTCCGTTGAATCACCAGAAGAAGAAAAGGAAGTAAAACCGGTTCCGATTAATGAAAAGAATCCTCTCTGGAACAAGCATCCAAATGATTGTACCGATGACGAATACAAGGATTTTTACCGTAAGGTATTTCATGATTACAAGGAGCCTTTATTCTGGATTCACTTAAACATGGACTATCCGTTTAACTTAAAGGGTATTCTATACTTCCCGAAGCTGAACAACGAGTATGATACTCTGGAAGGCACCATTAAACTCTACAACAATCAGGTATTTATTGCCGATAACATTAAGGAAGTCATTCCGGAATTTTTACTGCTCCTTAAGGGCGTCATTGACTGTCCGGACCTTCCGTTAAATGTATCCAGAAGTGCCCTTCAGAACGACGGATTTGTAAAGAAAATATCCGACTATATTACCAAGAAGGTTGCTGACAAGCTTTCCGGCATGTTTAAAACAGATAAGGAAAACTATGAAAAATACTGGGATGATATTAATCCATTCATTAAATTTGGCTGCTTAAAGGATGAAAAATTTGCTGAGAAGATGAATGATTTCATTATTTTCAAAGACCTTTCCGGCAAATACCTGACGCTTTCCGAATGTCTGGAAGAGAATAAGGAACGTCACGAAAATACCATCTTCTACGTGACCAATGAAACCGAACAGAGCCAGTATATTAACATGTTCAAGGAAGAAAATATCAATGCGGTTATTTTAAACCACAATATTGATGCACCATTCATTACCCATCTGGAGCAGAAAAATGAAGGCGTAAAATTTGTCCGCATTGATGCCGATTTGTCCAGCGTTTTCAAGGAAGAAGTTTCCGAGGATGAATTAAAAGACATTTCTGAGAAGCTGACCGATTTATTTAAGAAAGAATTAAAGAATGACAAGCTGGAAATCAAAGTTGACAAGCTGAAAAACGAGCACATTTCCTCCATGATTACGGTCAACGAGGAAAGCCGCCGTATGCAGGACATGATGAAAGCATATGGAATGACCGGTATGGATCCTTCCATGTTTGGTCCAACCGGCGAAACACTCATTTTAAATGCCAACAACACACTTGTAAAATATCTGCTTGAGCATCCGGACAGTGACAAAGCAGACATCCTGTGCAATCAGTTATATGACCTTGCCTTAATCAGCTTAAGACCACTCTCTCCGGAACAGATGACCGGATTTATTGCACGAAGCAATGAAATTCTGCAGCTTTTAGTTCAGGAATAACGAACGTTGTATTATCCTTGAATTTTTCATGAGGTTAGTGTAAACTATAAAAGTATCTTTTATGGAAACACTAACCTTTTGATTTTTATGGAGGGATTATGTTATTAGATGAAAAAAAGCCGGATTCCTTCTTTTCCAAAGAGGATGACCTGGAGGACTTATCCTTGTATTCTTCCGGCGATAAAATGATTTCCGACAATCTGGAGCCTTTAGAGCAGACAAACCCAAAGCTTCCTGAGGAAGAGCCAAAAGAGCCAACCATTCTGCAGGAACTTTTCAGTTACATAAAAATTCTGTGCATTGCCATTGTCCTTGCACTGTTCATAAACCATTTTGTAATTGTGAACGCTTCTGTTCCAACCGGTTCCATGAATAACACCATTATGGAAGGGGACCGTCTGATTGGTTTTCGGCTGGCATACACATTCTCCCAGCCAAAGCGTGGCGATATCATTATTTTCAAATATCCGGACGACCCTACCCAGAAATTTGTAAAAAGAGTCATCGGTCTTCCGGGTGATGTTGTGAAAATCGCCAACGAAAACGGAACCGTAAATGTTTATGTCAACGATGAAAAGCTCAATGAGCCTTATCTCAAGGAAGCCATGCGAATCAATCAGGATTATTTATTTATCGTTCCAAACGACAGCTATTTTGTCATGGGCGACAACCGGAATGATTCCAAGGACTCCCGTTTCTGGAAAAATACCTACGTTCCAGAGGATTATATCATCGCCAAAGCCATTTTCAAATATTACCGTGAATTTGAAATGCTTGATAGACCGGAATATTGAGATATCTACCTATCTACAGGCGGTATGTGAGTTGCGAATGGTGTTTTTCTAACACAATACGTTTTAGGCATCGACCAGTGACGAGACCGCCTGCTATTGCCCTCCTTGGCAAGAGCAGACTCAATCCGCCGTCCTGGCGGATTGCCTCTGGGTATCGAAGTATTGTGTAAGAAAAACTTACCATTCTCCACAAACATACCGCCTGAAGATAGGTAGAAGTCTCTTTTGGGACACCTGCTATATGGTGAAATTGATGTAAATATAAAGGAAGATTCTGTACAGACGACGAATTTGCCGGGTTCTTCTGCCGGATACAGGGCAATAGAGGGTAGAACCATTTGCTTGTGAAGAATTGTAGGATTTTCTTACACAATACTTCGATATCCAGAGACAATCCGTCAGGACGGCGGATTAAGCTTGCTCTTGCCCATGGATGGGCAATTGCAAGCGTTCTCGTCACTAGTCGAGACCTAAAATGTATTGTGTTAGAAAACCACAATTCGTAACTCGCAAATGGTTCTACCCTCTATTGCCCTGTATCCGGCAGAAGAACCCGGCAAATTCACCTGCTTCCCCGCGGATGCGTCCTCAAATAAACATCCCGGATTCGGTTATTGGCCATTGCTGCATAAATCTGTGTCGTCGATACGTCTGAATGTCCCATCATTTCCTGTACGGCACGCAAATCCGCACCATTTTCTACCAGATGTGCTGCAAAGGAATGTCTCAGGGTATGCGGTGTGATATCTTTTTCAATCCCTGCCTGCTCACCGTAGCTTTTCAGTAATTTCCAAAATCCCTGTCTGCTCATTGGTTCACCGGAACAATTGGTGAATAACTCCGGAACCTCTTTCTGCTTTACCAACACCGGGCGCGCTTTTTCCAAATA
>CAMEUH010000199.1 GCA_945938055.1 uncultured Eubacteriaceae bacterium
ATCGGAACAAAGCACGTACAGGATGCATCCTATCCTTTCCTGATTCAGGAAAAATACCGTGCCGGTTACTTTACACACTATGCCGGAGAAGGAACCGTAAGAAGCGCTAAGCTTACCTACAATGGTGAGGAAGTTGATTTGTGTCTGTGCCGTACCAAGGCAAAGTTTTCACAGGAAGGAAACACAAGAATTCTGACTCTTGACCCGGTTGACATTGAGTTTTACGATTTGACAGTTACCCTTCAGACGAGGGTTTGCTTTGAAGAAGGAAGCTCTGCAATCCGCATTGAGCGAAAGATTCTAAAAATGTCCAATCCGGATGCAAAGGTTTCCATTAATGAATACATGGTAGCCTGCTATGGCACAACAGAATATCCGGAGGATATGTGCGGAATTACATTAACCTGCAAGGGTTCGGAAACAAAATCCATTGACTACCAGTACAAATGCCGTGAAGAACAGCTTACCGGTGCCGATGAAGTATCCGCAGTAATTCCTGCCATTGAAACCAGGGTTTCCATGAAGGCATCAAAGAAAGCTGCTATCGGTTATGTCAAGGAAGGTTATGCATTCTCACCAATGTTTACACTGGGCTATACCGCAGAACTTTCGGATAAGGAGGAATTTACCACATGGCTCAATCTGGAAAAGGCAAATTAAATTACCGGTGTCCTTCCTGTTTTATGAGAGACCTGGACATCGACATGTTTTACGACAAGGATAAAAAAGAATATTACTGTATCCGCTGTCAATATACTGGTACGGAAGAAGATGTTCTCGCAAAGAATGAAATGGTCCGCTTCCGTTACCGCAGAATGCATGAACGCATTACCAATTTTGATTAAACCTGTAACTCATCGGGAAAATGCCCGGTAAAATAAAAAAATCATTTAGGGAGAAAAAATTATGAGAAAATTTAAAAAAATCGCAGCTGTAGCTGTGGCTGCTGCAATGACACTGTCCCTTGCAGCATGTGGTTCAAAGACAGGAACACCTTCAACAACAGAAAAACAAGATGTAACTCTCACCATGTGGGGTGCTGAGGAAGATCAGAAAATGCTTCAGGGCATGATTGATTCCTTCATTGCAAAGTATGGCGACAAGGCAAACTTTAACATTCAGCTTGGTGTTGAATCCGAATCAACTGCAAAAGATGTCGTTCTTACCGATATTGAAGCTGCTGCCGATGTATATGCATTTGCTTCCGACCAGTTACCGGATCTTGTAAATGCCGGTGCACTCCTCTGCATTGATGACATGGATGGTGCTCTTAAGTCCTATGCCGGAAAAGGGGTTGCAGATGTTAAAGCTGCAAATGCTTCCGGTTCCGTGGATGCAGCTTCCTACAACAATAAATTCTATGCATTCCCAATGAGTGCAGATAATGGTTACTTCTTATATTATGATTCCAAACTCGTTTCTGCTGAGGATATTAAGACATGGGATTCTCTTCTTGCTGCTGCTGGTAAGGCAGGAAAGAAAGTCGGCATGACATTTGCTTCCGGCTGGTACAATGCTTCTTTCTTCTATGGTGCCGGTTTTACAACAGGTTTAAATGCGGATGGAACAACAACAATCGACTTTAATGGCAAGAGCGCCGATGGTTACACCGGTGTTCAGGTTACAAAGTCCATGATTAATATCGCTGCAAATCCTGCATTCATGGCAATTGCTGATGGTGACATTTCCAATCAGATTGCAGGCGGAAAGCTCTGTGCAGTAGTATCCGGTACATGGGATGCGACAGCAGCTCAGGCAGCATTTGGTGATGGCTATGCAGCAACAAAGCTTCCTACCTACACACTGGAAGGAAAGCAGGTTCAGCAGGGTTCCGTAGCCGGTTTCAAGCTTGTAGGTGTAAATGCATATTCCAAGAATGCCGGATGGGCAGCATTACTTGCTGAATGGATTACCAACGAAGAAAACCAGAAGATTCGTTTTACAGAACGTGAAATTGGGCCTTCCAACATCGCTGCTGCTTCTTCTGATGCAGTTGCTGCCAACATTGCAATTTCCGCTCTTGCTGAGCAGTCTGCATACGGTGTTGTACAACTGGTTGGCGGAAAATTCTGGGACCCAACTGCTACATTTGGTAAGTCCATTACTGACGGAAAACTGAAAGCAGATGATGAAGCAGGCATTCAGAAAGCACTGGATGAAATGGTAACCGGTGTTACTTCTCCTGTAGAATAAATCTTACACAAAAAGCTCAAATGAAAAGCGTCCTGGGGCAGGAATTACCCTATCATCCCAGGACGCTTTCTTAAAATTTATTGCAAAGGAGTGGGCGAGAATGGGAAAAGTTAAAGCCGGTTTTCATGCTTTTTTCAAATCAATTGGTGGGTTTTTTAAAGATTTCGGAGAAGCTGTCGTAAAAGGCGATCTCTTCGTAAAATTATCCCTCTTATGGGTCGGCGCCGGCTATGCCAGAAGAAAGCAGTTCATCAAGGCGATTCTTGTAACCATCATTCAGGTGGCAGTAATCGCTTACACATTTGGATTTGCACCGGAATACGTGAGCAAATTCGCAACATTAGGTACCGTACAACAGGAATCCGTATTTAATCTGCAGACCATGAAAAATGAATTTAATGATTACGATCATTCTTTCCTCATACTGTTGATTTCCGTGATTTCCTTTGTAATATGGTTTGCCTGGCTGTTGTTTTACATAAGAAATACAACCGCCGTATATGAATTACAAAAGCGTGCAAAAGAAGGTCTTCATATTAATACTTTTATTGAAGACTGTAAAGAACTTCTTAATCAGAAGTTTCATATTACCTTATTATTCCTGCCTGTTTTAGGAGTAATCATTTTTACCATCATACCGTTGCTAATCCTGATTCTGGTTGCATTTACCAACTATGATCAACAGCATATGCCGCCAAGTTCGCTCTTTACCTGGACGGGACTTACCAACTTCATCAACCTGTTCGGCGGCGGCGGAATTACCGTGACATTTGGATATGCATTTGTACGAATTCTTGCATGGACACTTGTATGGGCATTCTTTTCCACTGCTACTACATACATCGGCGGTATTTTATTATCTTTATTAATTAATAACAAGAAAACAAAAGCTCCAAAAATATGGAGATTATTATTTGTCATTACCATTGCTGTTCCACAGTTCGTTTCCCTCCTTCTGGTTCGAAACTTCTTTGCGGATGGAGGTATTGTCAATACATTTTGTGCCAATATCGGACTGACCGGATGGCTTCGTGACATTGGACTAATCAGTACCAGCTACATACCATTTCTGACTGCACCAATCTGGGCACATATCATGATTATCTTTATTAATATCTGGGTTGGTGTTCCATATCAGATGTTAATTGCAACAGGTGTACTCATGAACATTCCTGCCGAGCAGTTGGAAAGCGCCCGCATTGACGGAGCTAATCCAAGGCAGATTTTCTGGCACATTACCATGCCATACATGCTGTTTGTAACAGGTCCTTCCCTGGTAACAGATTTTGTGAAGAACATTAATAACTTTAATGTGATTTATCTGCTTACTGCCAACTTCTTCGTTACTGCCAACCAGGCAATGGCAAATTCACAGGCAAAGGAAACCGACCTTCTGGTAACATGGCTCTTTACACTGACACAGGATTACTACAACTATAAAATGGCATCTGCCATCGGTATTGTAGTCTTTGTAATCTGCTCATTATTTACATTAGTCGCATTTAACCAGATGATTAAGGGCGACAGAGAGGAGATGTTCCAGTAATGAAAAAGAAAACCATTCAGATTATAACACATAATTTACTGCTTCTTGTTCTCGCCATTATATGGTTAATTCCGATTTTATGGCTTGTAGTAACATCGTTTAGCAGTTACCCGGGTATTAATACTTCCACTTTCTTCCCAAAAGAATGGAGTATTATCAATTACAAGAAACTTCTCTTTTCAGCAGATTCGGTGGCACAGTTCCCGAACTGGTTTAAGAATACGTTTATTATTGCCGTTTTTACCTGTATCATCTCAACCTGCTTTGTACTGATGGTTGCGTATGCCACATCCTGCATGCGTTTTAAGATGCGTAAACCACTAATGAATCTTGCGGTAATCATTAATCTTTTCCCGGGAATCTTATCCATGATTGCCGTATACTTTATCTTAAAAACCCTAGGTCTTACCAATAACCACTTAGGACTCATTCTGGTTTACTCCGCTTCCTCGGGTCTTGGTTATCTGATTGCAAAAGGATTTTTTGACACAGTTCCGGCATCTCTGCGTGAGGCCGCTTATCTGGACGGAGCAACCGAATTTGACATTTTCTTAAAAATTGTCATGCCAATGAGCCGGCCAATCATTGTATATACCATCATCAGCTCCTTCATGGTTCCTTGGATGGATTTCGTATATGCAAAGATTATTCTAAATTCCGGTATCTCCTCACAGTGGACGGTTGCCATCGGTCTGTTTAACATGCTGGAAAAGAGTCTGATTAATAACTACTTTACACAGTTCTGTGCAGGCGGTGTACTGGTATCCATTCCGATTTCCATCCTGTTCTTCATTATGCAGAAGTTCTATGTGGAAGGCATTACGGGTGGTGCCGTGAAAGGATGATTTTATTTTATGGTAGATTTTCGTGAGCAATTTGTTAAGGGCGTGGATGTATCTTCACTACGAGAGGTTGAAGCTTGTGGAGGAAGATTTTTCGATGAAGGAAAACAGGGAGATTTATTTGATATTCTGAAGCAATATGGGATTAACTATGTGAGACTGAAGCTTTGGAATGATCCTTTTGAGACGATTGTGGAT
>CAMEUH010000200.1 GCA_945938055.1 uncultured Eubacteriaceae bacterium
CACTTCATCCGTATGGAACAGGAAGAATTCACATTCCGGTCCTACATTAAAGGTATATCCCATGTCAGCTGCTTCCTTAAGTGCCCTGCGCAGTACATATCTTGGGTCACCCTCAAATGGTGTTCCGTCTGCCTTGTATACGTCACAGATTAATCTGGCAACCTTACCCTGCTGTGGTCTCCATGGGAAAATTACAAAGCTGTCCAGATCCGGATACAGATACATGTCAGATTCCTCAATCCGTACAAATCCTTCAATGGAAGAACCATCAAACATGCACTTATTGTTCAGTGCCTTCTCCAGCTGGCTCTTGGTAATCGCAACGTTCTTTAACATTCCAAATATATCCGTAAACTGTAAGCGGATAAACTCCACATCTTCCTCTTCTACCATGCGGATGATATCATTTTTCGTATACTTGCTCATGTTTCCTCCTTATTGCCCTTTGGCATTTTTCTCTCTTTCTCTCATTCAGATCTAATGGTACGGGTACCTTTAACCTTTAAAATATATTATCCCAATTTTTAATCTAATTGTCAATGAAAAGTAAATATGATATCATAGTTTTGCAACGAATTGCTGAGCGATTCACCTTATTTTATTAAGCAGTTTTCAGCATTATGACAGAAAGTTTTCATTATGAGGAAAAGAAAATGAAGAAAAAATTACGTTTTAGTAGTTTCCTTTTTGCAGTATTCCTTTTATTCTCTGTCACAGGGTGCAGTTTTTCTGCCCAGACAGACGCAACCGTATCGAATAACGTGCCAAGCATTCTGGAAACCACTTCATCTGCACCGACAGAACCGGTTACGGAACCAGTAACCGAACCGCCCTTTGAGCCGGTAAATGTTGACCTTATCATGGTAGGCGACATTCTTGCCCATGAAGGAGTGTACAACAGCGGATTCTATCCGGACGGTACCGTAAATTACGACCATATTTTTGCCCAGGTAAAGGACGACATTCAGGCTGCCGACATTGCCATTGTCAATCAGGAAGTCGTACTGGGCGGTATAGAACTCGGACTATCCGGGTATCCATGCTTTAACAGTCCGACAGAACTTGGCGACGCCTTAGTGACTGCTGGTTTTAATGTGGTACTTCATGCCACAAACCACACACTTGACAAAGGAATCACCGGTGTGGACAACACCTTAAGTTTCTGGAAGGAAAGCCATCCGGAGACCGCCGTACTTGGTATTCATGACGAATCCTTCACAGACTATTCCACACAGGACATTTATGTATACGAGCAGAATGGTCTTCGTATTGCCATCCTAAATTATACCTACGGCACCAACGGAATTCCAATTCCCCAAAGCCGCCCTCTCATTGTAAATATGCTGGAGGAAGAAAAAGTTGCCATGGACATTGCCCGCGCAAAGGAGATTTCAGACTTTGTCATTGTCTGTCCTCACTGGGGAACAGAATATGTCTACCAGCCGGATTCTTATCAGAAGAAATGGACCCAGTTTTTCTACGAACACGAGGTTGACCTTGTAATTGGTACTCATCCGCATGTCATCGAACCGGTGGAATGGATTACCTCCGAAGAAAGCGACCATAAGATGCTGGTATACTATTCCCTTGGAAATTTTGTCTCCAATCAGGACCGTCTCCCAAGAATGCTTGGTGCCATGGCCCAGGTAACCATTTCCATGGATTTGGCGGAAAATGTGGATTTAACAGACGAGCATATCATGGGATATCGCAAGAAAATTGCAGAGGATGATTCCATCACCGGAACCAGGGAAGGCGACGAGCTGGTGGTTTATATTTCCAGCTATGGTGTGGAACCGCTTGTTACACACAAACTTTTCGGTCCGGGTTCCATTACGACCTATAAGCTTCGTGATTATACCGATAAGCTGGCATCACAAAACCGTATTAACAGCGATGAACCGGGATTTTCCGTTCAGTTTTTAAAGGACTTAAGCAGACAGGTTTTTGGTGATTTATATAAAGAGTAATAGCATAGGAAATGCACTAAAAAAGGGACTGCCGCCTCACGAAATTTCATTCGTGAAAGCAACAGTCCCTTGATACTCCCCTTATCGTAACGCTTCTATACTTCATCAATGAACAATACTTCTTTTCTGCATTGTTACCTGACAAACCTCCATATCCTTTACCCGAATCACGCTTACATTTTTACACTTTGGGCAAAAGAGCGGATAATTGATTAAAATCGTGTTCTCTCGAATCCGGTCCCGTGTCTTGTTGGCACAAACCGGGCATAATATCCATTCTTCTTTCACGGAATCACCTTCTTTTCTTTTTATGAACCGTCATTTTCCGGGCCAACGAGAATTCTGTCAAAGATTCTATTGTAATAGCCTGCAAATACATACATGACAATTCCCATTCCCATGGATAATGTAATAAAATTTGCAAGAACAATCGTCATGTTAATCCCTGCCACAAGGAGAATCATGCAAATCATACAGATTGTTTCTGCAGGATTTCTCAAGGCAATCCAGAATGCGTACTGCATGGTTTTCCATATGCTGTTACGAAATTTTGCCTGAACTGCAAAGACATATAACAGTGTTACTCCCCAAGGCACCATGAGAATCCGCATCATCGACTTAATCACATCATAGAATGGGATTTCCATCCATTTTCCTGCCACCAGGTTAAAACCCAGTATTATGCCCACCAAAAGGAGGAGCAGAAAAATTGCGGTAGACTGCCAGAAATTCTCCTGAAACGAGCGAAGAAAATTCGTTGTTACATAACCTTCTTTCTTATGCAGCTTCATGCAGGCATAACAAAGTGCTGTTGTGGACGCTCCCATTGTCACAACCGGAAGTGAACACAAAAGCCATAGTACATGCAGCCACCACACATATCCGAATGTAGAAATCGCCCGGAAAAATCCGTTATCCATATTAAAAATCCTATCCAGCATACAAATTACCTTCCATCTCTCAATTTCTTCCGGAAATTAACCCTTAACACCGCCAGCTGCAATTCCTTCCACAAACTGATCCTGCGCCATGAAGAACACTGCCAGGGAAGGAAGAATAGAAATCAGTGATGTTGCCAGAACCCGGTTCCATTCAAAGCCGTTATCTGCATCCATGGACAGTTTTACAAAAATTGCCGCAGGATAATTGGCCGGTGTTTTTACATAAAGGAGTGGTCCCATGAAATCATTGGATGACCACATAAACTGAAATAATGCACAGGAAACCAGTGCCGGCATCAGCATCGGCACAATGATGTGAACCAATGTCTGAATGACATTACAGCCATCAATCTTGGCTGCTTCCTCCAGTTCCTTTGGTACTCCTCTTAAAAACTGGATGAGCATGAACACAAAGTACGTATCTGTTGCAAAGAGGGTTGGAACAATCAAAGGAAGATACAAATTGGAATCCACCCATCCAAGTTTCGTGAAAAGAATAAATTGCGGAACATTCAGTACTACCTGTGGAAGAAATAATGTTGACATTAATATGGCAAACAAAATTCCTCTTCCCTTAAACTGAAATCGTCCAAATCCATATGCGGTAATGGTAGCTGAAATTAAGGTAAAGACTACTTTGGGAATGACATAAGAATATGTATTCAGCATGGCCTTCCATATATTAATGTCTCCTCCGTAGCTTTTCATTGCATTCTTGTAGCCTTCCAGGGTAGGGTTCTTTGCAATGAGTCCGATTCCGGAAAATATTTCTGTATTCGTCTTAAAGGTTGCTCCTACCATCCATAGTAACGGGTATATCATGACAAGCCCTACTGCGATTAACACAAGATAGCGCAGGGCAGTCGATACTCTTCTTTTTCGTCTCAGGGAAGCATTGCTTTTTTCAATTGTATTATTTACCATCATGGCTTATCTCCCCTCCTCATCCGAATAATATACCCAGTATTTCTGGCTTAAGAATGCAACGACAGTAAAAACCATCAGTATCACAAACAACACCCATGCCATTGCACTTGCCATTCCCATTTCATAATCCTGAAATGCGCGATTATAGATTAGCAGTGAAATCAGAGTCGTGGAGTTTCTCGGACCACCCTTGGTAATCACGTACGGACCGTTAAATTCCTGAAATGCCTGACAAATCTGCGTAACCAGATTATAAAATATAATCGGGGTAATGGTTGGAACAGTGATGGAAAAGAACTGCCTCCATTTTCCGGCCCCATCAATGGCTGCCGCCTCATACAGTTCCACCGGAACGCTCTTTAGTGCAGCAAGAAAAATAACCATTGCCGAACCAAATTGCCATACTCTCAAGAGACAGATTACAACCAGCGCATAAGAAGGATCACTCAGCCAGCTTGGTCCCTGAACACCAATAAAAGCAAGAAACGTATTTAAAAGACCATCATCCTTAAATACCGCTTTCCACAGAACAGCGATTGCCACACTGCCTCCCAGAATGGAAGGAATATAATATGCCGTCCGGAAAAACTTTACTCCCTTAATTTTAAAATTCAGAATATATGCAATGAACAATGCCGCAACCAGTTTTAACGGTACTGTCATGAATGCATATTGAAATGTAACCTTCAATGCCTTCACGATTTTTGGTGTGGTAAAAATATTGATATAATTATCCAGCGTATACCTTGTTATTCCATTAAACAAATGATAATCCGTAAAGCTGTAATAGAGCGAGGTGGCAAACGGATAGAGCTTAAACACCATAAAACCAATCAGCCATGGAAGGATAAATAAAAACCCCACATTCTGCTTACAGAATTTCTTCCAGCTAAATGGCGTTTTCACGACATCCTTTTT
>CAMEUH010000201.1 GCA_945938055.1 uncultured Eubacteriaceae bacterium
TTTCCACATCCACAGGAACCATCACTCCGTCCTTTTCGCAGGCAGCTCCATCCTTCGTCTTTACAATGCCTGATGTCTCATCTACGGCAATCAGGTTGCCTTTTGCATCCGTACGGCAGATTCCTCTCGTAACGGCTCCATTATCACTTAACGTATTCTTTAAGATAAAACCAACCATGGAAATATTGTATTTTCCGCCCAGGTCATTTTCTTCCACAAGATAATCATGAAGGGTCTTAAAGGAGTCCTTTCCATAATAATCATCTGCATTGATAACCGCAAATGGCTCATGAATCAAATTCTTACATGCAAGGATTGCCTGTCCTGTTCCCCACGGCTTTGTCCTTCCTTCCGGAACGGAAAATCCTTCCGGCAGGTCATCAATTTCCTGAAAAGCATATTCTACCGGAATAACCTTTTCAATTCTGTTTCCGATTACTTCCTTAAATACTTCCTCCAAATCCTTACGGATGACAAACACAACCTTGTCAAAGCCGGCTTCCATTGCATCATATATGGAATAATCCATGATAATTTCACCATTTGGTCCAACCGGTTCTAACTGCTTGATTCCGCCCCCGAATCTGCTGCCGATTCCTGCAGCCATAATCACTAATGTTGTTTTCTTCATCTTCTCTCACCATTTCTGTTATTTTTTTAGAACAAAAACGTCTCTTTGTTCGTAGCATATATTTCTATTTTATCATCCCAGAAAACACTTGTAAATAAGAAAGGTTTTGATTATACTATATTAGTTGGATTTATGATTGATTGGAGGTAGATAGTCATGACTAAAATAAATGTTATCTCCGGTTTCCTTGGAGCCGGAAAGACAACTTTAATCAAGAAACTGATTGCGGAGAGCTTTCAGGGTGAAAAAGTTGTTTTAATTGAAAATGAATTTGGTGAAATCGGTATTGATGGCGGATTTTTAAAGGATTCCGGAATTGAAATCACTGAAATGAATTCCGGCTGTATCTGCTGTTCCCTGGTAGGTGATTTCGGTACGGCACTTGCAGATGTTATCGCAAAATTCACACCGGACCGTATTATCATTGAGCCTTCCGGTGTCGGCAAATTATCCGACGTCATGAAAGCGGTTATCAATGTTGCCAAAACACAGCCGGTAGAACTTGACAGTTCCATCACCGTGGCAGATGCCAACAAGTGCAAGATGTACATGAAGAATTTCGGTGAGTTTTTCAATAACCAGATTGAAAATGCTGATACCATTGTCTTAAGCCGTACCCAGTCTGTTTCCGACAAGAAGCCGGAGGAAGCTGTTGCCCTGCTTCGTACCAAGAATGAAACAGCTGCCATCATTACAACCCCTTGGGATGTTTTAAGCGGCAACATCATTCTGGAGGCAATGAACCGTAAAAATGCGCTCGCAGAGGAATTACTTCACGAAGAAGAAATCTGTCCGGAGTGCGGCCATCACCACGATCATGACCACGAACACGACCACCATCATGACCATGAGCACGAGCACCATCACGATGAAGAATGTGGATGTGAACACGATCATCATCACGACCATGATCACGAACATGAACATCATCATGATGACGAATGCTGCTGCGGACATGACCACCATCACGAGCATGACCACGAACACGAGCATCATCATGACGGCGAATGCTGCTGCGGACATGATCACCATCATCATCATGCAGATGAGGTCTTCACAAGCTGGGGTAAGGAAACTCCTCATAAGTATTCCCGTGAGACTCTTGACAGCATTCTCGACAAGCTTGCCAATTCTGATGCGTATGGACAGATTCTCCGTGCAAAAGGTATTGTTCCTAATACCGACGGAACGTTTCTTTATTTCGACCTGGTTCCGGGAGAATATGAAATTCGTGACGGTCAGCCGGACTATACCGGTAAATTATGTGTAATCGGTGCTAATCTTAAAGAGGATGATCTTGAAATTCTTTTTGAATTAAAATAATGGAACTTAAGAAGGCATCGCTTCCTGCGGTGCCTTTTATGGAAAGGAACGATTAATATGGATATACCTGTTTTTTTATTTGCCGGCTTTCTGGAAAGCGGAAAAACTTCTTTTATCCGGGATACCTTGGAAGACCCTAATTTTACAGAGGGCGACAAAATTCTTCTGCTGGTCTGCGAAGAAGGTGAAGAGGAATATGATGAAGCAAAGCTGTCCTCAAATCGCATAGTCATTGAATACGTTGAAGATGAAGAAGATTTTACAGAAGCACTCATTGCTTCCCTTGCTTTAAAGCACTCTCCAAAGAAGGTAATAATTGAATGGAATGGTATGTGGCGTCTTGAACGCATTCTTACCATGAAGCTTCCTAAGAAATGGCAAATCGTACAGATGATTACAACGGTTGCCGCACCCACATTTGATTTATATCTGAATAACATGCGGTCTGTTGTGATGGAGCAGTTTACCAATGCCGACATGGTAATCTTTAACCGTTGCGATGCCGATACCAAAATCGGTTCCTACCGCCGGAATGTTAAGGCAGTAAATCCTGCCGCACAGGTCTATTTTGAAAATGCCGATGGTACGGAGCCAAATAAAAATGATACGCTTCCATATGACATTAATGCAGATGTCATTGAACTCGAAGATGAAGATTTTGGAATCTGGTTTGTGGATGCCATGGATGAACCACAAAAATATGATGGCAAAACCATTATCACAAAAGCTCTCGTATATAAAAACATGCGTCTTCCTGAAGGAACTTTCATTCCGGGGCGTTACGCAATGACGTGTTGTGCAGATGATGTACGTTTCATCGGTCCATTCTGCAAAAGCCTTCTGATTACCGATGAAAAGATTCGTCGTCTGAAAAAGAACGAATGCATCCGCCTAACCGCCAAAATCGTCGTGGAAGACTGCAAGTTCTATAAAGGCGAAGGTCCTGTCCTTTACGCCTCCGAAATTGAGCCTGCTCCACTTCCAAAAAGCGAATTTGTCTACTTTAATTAAACCGATTGATACTGGATTGACGCAATCAGTTTGTTATGTTACAAATATGACATTTTCTTCAATGGAAACGGCAGATTTAAAGCATATAAAGATAAAATAAGCCGATGCTGACGATACAAATGCCGAATAGGCAATGAAATGTTTGATTTCTTCTATGCTAACATTTATTAGTAGGAAAGAAGGATGGAAATGAGCAGTAATTTAAATGACCTAGAAATGGCGAAAAAACGTGATCATAAGATTATTATTACGGATGAAGCCATTAATAAAGTTCCGAGAATACAGTATAGAGATATTCCGGAAAGCGAATATGATAATCTTTGGGATTTGGCAAAAAATGTTTTGAAAATTTCAAAGGACGAAAATGATTCGAATGAAGTGGCAATAACATACAGTCTTGACAGTGCTAAATTAATCAAGCAGGGTGAGAGGTATATTGGAGTTGCGCTTGGTGCTGAGCATGACGTGGATCCCTTAAGCAATGCAACAGCGTATCATTTGATTTCTACATCAAGAGATTGTGTTGTAATTGTATTGCATAACCACCCATCGTTATCCGCTTTTTCTTTATCTGATATACAATTTCTTTTGAAATATGAAACTGTAAAGATGATGGTTGTCGTGACGAATTTGGGAAGCATGTCATATCTTGTAAAGAATAAAAAGTATGATTTTGGAAAAGCTATTACTCTTTTCAATGAAGCTGTCGATAAGAATAACAAAGCAAATAATTTAAAAGATTTGCAAGATGCGGCTGATTATTTTTTGAAAAACAGTTATAATGTAGGTATAGACTATGATAATCGTTAGGAGGTGTGCTTGATGAGCGAAGAACGTGTTATCTTAAGCGAAAGACCGGAAGACTTAAAAAAGGCAGTTGAGTGGGGTAGAGAGCAACAAAAGAAAATATTAAATGACAAGGGAGAGCGCCTTGCTGATGCTCTAATGGAAAAGATGACACCTTTGATTTTACAGAGGAATACTTCAAAATAGTTTTAAAATGGCGCTGGGTACAGTAGCTTTGAAAACATATTAACAAGACGCAAAGCCGTATTAAAATGATACGAATTTGAAGCGTAGTAATAATATATTTACATGAAAAATCAAACTGGAAAAAGATTTAGAGTAAAAAAAGGTACTGTTCTGGCTAAGCCAAAACAGTACCTTTTTTACTCTAAATCATAATCGACTGCAATGCTGTTTGACACCACCTGATGCATGTATTTCTTTACTACATCAACATGATAGGCATCATTCTGATATGCATCCAGAACCTCTCTACTATCCAGTTTTACCTGCAAAATAATATCATA
The DNA here is from genome assembly GCA_945938055.1 of uncultured Eubacteriaceae bacterium. Classification (GTDB taxonomy): domain Bacteria; phylum Bacillota; class Clostridia; order Lachnospirales; family Lachnospiraceae; genus MGBC120314. The sequence continues at coordinate 4,279 of CAMEUH010000201.1, forward strand.
GGAACGCGCAGAATGCAAAAAATCGATTCCCACAGAAATATCACGAACCATAGGAACATTCTCCTTCATCCCCATAAGGACTTCTTTCGCTTTTAAACAATTCTCTTCCGTGGAATCGTTTAATTTGAAACATACGATGTGATTAATCATGATTTTGCCTCCTTTTGTATCTTATTCAATAAAAAAGAAGCTAACAACAATATATCAGCTTCTTAAGAGGCGACAACCAGATTCGAACTGGTGATGACGGTGTTGCAGACCGGGGCCTTACCACTTGGCTATGTCGCCTTACTATATATTATATTATAATAACTATCTTTTTATGCGTCAAGTTATTAATTAAATGACTCCGACGGGAATCGAACCCGTGTTACCGCCGTGAAAGGGCGATGTCTTAACCGCTTGACCACGGAGCCATAAGCTCCCCGAGTAGGGCTCGAACCTACAACAACTCGGTTAACAGCCGAGTGCTC
>CAMEUH010000202.1 GCA_945938055.1 uncultured Eubacteriaceae bacterium
ATCACAAAGTACCGCGTTCCCTGGAATCTAAATCATAATCCGATCACCCTCATAGTAAAGGTCGATATACTGATGAATGATTTCCGGTGCCGAAAACTTCTCCCGGTTTAACTGATGATTCGGATTGCTTGCATCCTCCACCGTAATATAAAAATCACCAACCGGTCTGTCCCAGATAAGATATAGTCCTGCAACATTTCTTGTATTTTCCACCACCAGCTTTTTCCCTGACACATCAAGATATGTATTAAAATTATCATCCAGAATCTTCCCCGTGGAAGTTCCATCTTCAAAGGACACGTCCAGTTCTTCTGTCGAAACAGCATCTGCACAGACAACCTGTGTATTCAAGCATAAAAATACCAGAATCAGCAAACAGAACATGAGCTGTTTAAAGGAATGTATTATCTTCATCATTATTCTCCTGTCTGAATCAAAACTTATCAGATAAATTATAGCATAAATTCTTTGCAGACCCAAACATTTCATTCATTATTTTATCCCTTTTTACTGCTTCCTTATCATCTCCACCATTTTCCTGCTACATCCTGCCAGGCAGCATATATCCTCATCCTGCATTCCATATTGTATCATGTTACGCACTACTTCCTTTGTTTTTTCCATATGACCCTGACTGAATCCTTTTCTGATTCCCTTTCTGATTCCCTTTCTGATTCCCTTTCTGATTCCCTTTTCTTCAATCGCTTCACTCAAATTGCACATCTGTGCCACCTCATTTCTAAATTCTTTTTCCATTCTCATTCCAAATCTTCCTGTTAATAAATCAATCTTCTCTTGATATTTTAATCTTTCTGAAAGCAGAATATTGAGAAACTCATGTATTGAACCTTCTTGTGCATTTTGTTTTTCATTAAGACATATGATAACTACAGATAGCTTATCATACGTTTGCCTCCCATCACGAGAATATCCTATGATGTTTCTTTTTTGTATACTGTATTCTGTCATGGTATTGCCTACTATCTTAGGTGCATTTAAACAAATCCAGATACTATATACTTTCTTTATCTTATCATAATCTGAACTTTCAAATTCCGTTCCCAGCTGAGCTGAAATCATCCTTGCTCCATAGAAAATCCCTCTTGTTACAATATGATACTTCTGATAAAATTTCTTTTGTGCCTCAATATTAATCAATAACTTTAGTCCAATTTTTCCATGTTTCTCTGGCACATATACGCGAAATCTCACATCATAGTACAATACACCCTCTCCCGGTACCTTATCTTCTGTACCTGTTCCTGTAATTCTTCCGCCCCCACGTCCTGGTCTTACAGCCACACTGGATAACTGTATCTCCGGCTCAATCCATTTCATGATTGTGTCATAATCATACCCTTTAAGTTCTTTGACTGTTGCCTTTAATATTCTTGCCAAAACACTTCGATTCGCAAGAATACGCTTTACATGTTCATCGTACTGTGCTCTAAAACCGGCTTCTTCAAGACTGTTTGCCAGTTCTTCATTCAACTCGTTATTCTGTTTCTTGTTTTGTGACAATAAAATGCCTCCCTCTCGGGCAGGCTGCAGACAGTAATCTCTTACCTAGAAAATGACCACCATCATCCTTCATGAGACTAAAGTAACCATACAATACCTGCCAAATTAAATCATATGAATATCTGGCAGAAACTGCCTGGAAATGCTTTTCAGCACATAGATATCTTTGTGTATATCATAACATAACAGCCAATAGAAATCAAGGCAAAAAAAGAAACAACCGGCTCATACTGCCAATTGTTTCTTTCCATATCATCATTGAATCATTATTTGAATAACCCCTTACGCTTCTTTCCTTCATTTACCTGACTGCCTCCCATTGCTGCATCAAAGGCACGAAGTGCTTCCTTCTGGGCTTCATTCATTTTCTCCGGAACGGTTACCACCAAAGTAATATAATGGTCACCACGAACCTGTTTATTTCGGATGGTCGGGAAACCCTTACCTCTCAGACGTACCTTGGTATGGGACTGTGTGCCCGGTTTCACGTCATACATGACTGCACCATCAATAGTGTCAATCTTGATTTCCCCGCCAAGTGCTGCCGTAGCAAAACTAATTGGCACTTCCGAAAATACATCATAATCGCTTCGCTGGAATTTCGGATTTGCTGCAACACGAACTTCTACCAGCAAATCACCCCTCGGTCCGCCATTCGTTCCCGGATCACCTTTTCCGGCAATTTTGATGCTCTGTCCGTCATCAATACCCGCAGGGATATCAATGGCAATCCTCTTCTTGGTATTAACATAACCGGTTCCATAACAGTCCGGACATTTTTCCTTAATAATCTTACCCTTACCGTTACAATCCGGACAAGTCGTCTGAACCTGCGACATTCCAAAAATCGTCTGCTGGGTCATGACAACACGACCGGTTCCCTTACATTTTGGACAGGATACCGGCGAAGTTCCTTCCTTTGCACCTGTACCGTGACACTTGCCGCACTCATCCTTATAGGTAATATCAATTTCCTTTGTGGTTCCCGTAACCGATTCCTCAAAGGTAATTCTTATGCTGGTTCTTAAGGTAGCTCCCCGTGTTGGGCCGTTTCTTCTGGAGGAACCACCTCCAAAGCCGCCAAAACCACCGCCAAAACCAAAAATATCACCAAACATGCTGGTAATATCATCCATGTTAAACTCAAAACCGGCACCGCCGCCTGCTCCGCCACCTTCGAAAGCTGCATGGCCAAACTGATCATACTGCTGACGTTTCTGTGGATCACTAAGTACGGCATAAGCTTCGGAAGCCTCCTTAAATTTTGCTTCCGCCTCCTTATCACCCGGATTGGTATCCGGGTGATATTTCTTTGCCAGCTGTCTGTATGCTTTTTTTAACGCTGCATCATCAGCATCCTTGCTTACGCCAAGGACTTCGTAATAATCTCTTTTTTCCGCCATTTTTCATTAACTCCTTATGTGGGCTTTGTGAAATGCAGATTATTGTATTCTCATGCCTTTTGAAAAGGCACTCCTTATTTTATACCTCACGGTAATCTCCGTCAACTACTCCGTCATCTGCTGCACTGCTGCCTGCTGCACCACCCATGTCAGGACCTGCACCATTCATGTCCGGACCTGCACCCTGGGCACCAGCCTGTGAATATAACTTTTCAAAAAGCTTCTGGGCACTTGCCATAAGTTTTTCCTTGCCAGCCTTTAATTCTTCAATCTGGGCATCCGTTACAGAATCCGGTGTTGTCTTATCCAGAACTTCCTTTAATGCATTTAAATCAGCTTCCACAGCAGCCTTATCAGAAGCATCCAGCTTATCGCCTACCTCTTCAAGAGCCTTCTGTGTCTGGAAGTAAATTGCATCTGCATCATTTCTTGCATCAATTCCTTCCTTACGCTTCTTATCCTGTGCTTCATACTCAGCAGCTTCCTTAACTGCCTTTTCAATATCAGCATCCGACATATTTGAACCGGAAGTAATGGTAATATGCTGTTCCTTACCTGTTCCAAGATCCTTTGCAGAAACATTTACAATACCATTGGCATCAATATCAAATGTAACTTCAATCTGAGGTACACCACGTCTTGCAGGAAGAATTCCATCCAGTCTGAAGTTTCCAAGTGTCTTATTATCTCTTGCGAACTGACGCTCACCCTGTACAACATGGATATCTACTGCTGTCTGATTGTCTTCTGCTGTTGAGAAAATCTGGCTCTTCTTTGTAGGAATTGTTGTATTTCTCTCAATCAGTCTTGTTGCAACACCACCCATTGTTTCAATGGAAAGTGAAAGTGGTGTAACATCCAGAAGAAGGATTTCACCGGCACCAGCATCACCTGCGAGCTTACCACCCTGAATGGAAGCACCGATGGCAACACACTCGTCTGGGTTTAAGGACTTATTTGGCTCCTTGCCTGTTAACTGCTTTACCTTATCCTGAACTGCCGGGATTCTTGTAGAACCACCAACCAGTAATACCTTTGACAAATCAGAAGCATTCAATCCTGCATCCTTTAATGCGTTCTGTACCGGAATAACTGTAGCTTCTACCAGGTCGTGAGTCAGTTCATCAAACTTTGCTCTTGTAAGGTTCATGTCAAAATGCTTTGGTCCTTCTGCTGTTGCCGTAATAAACGGAAGATTGATGTTTGTTGTTGTGGAAGAAGACAATTCCTTCTTAGCCTTTTCCGCAGCTTCCTTAATTCTCTGAAGTGCCATCTTATCTGTTGAAAGATCCACACCCTCAGCCTTTTTAAATTCAGCAATCATATAGTCCGTAAGTTTCTGGTCGAAGTCATCACCACCAAGTCTATTGTTACCATTCGTTGCAAGAACCTCAATAACACCGTCACCAATTTCGATAATGGAAACATCAAATGTACCACCACCAAGGTCATATACCATGATTTTCTGTTCCTGCTCATTATCAAGACCGTAAGCTAATGCTGCAGCTGTCGGCTCGTTGATGATTCTCTTAACATCAAGACCTGCAATCTTACCTGCATCCTTTGTTGCCTGTCTCTGTGCATCATTAAAATATGCAGGAACCGTGATAACTGCCTCTGTTACCTTTTCTCCCAGATAGCTTTCTGCATCTGCCTTTAATTTCTGAAGAATCATGGCTGAAATTTCCTGTGGGGAATATTTCTTATCATCAATAGTTACTTTGTAATCAGAACCCATATGTCTCTTAATGGATGAAATCGTCTTATCCGCATT
>CAMEUH010000203.1 GCA_945938055.1 uncultured Eubacteriaceae bacterium
TGGCAACCTGTTTCTTTACTCTTTTTAATCATTTCTTCGCCTTCTTCCACAGTTCCTTTTGGAAGAACCCAGCCCTCATACTTGTTCCTGTAATTCTTGTACAAAACAAGTATCTTGCCTCTGAAAATAACCACACCGCCACAACTCGTTGCCTCAATCACTGCAATCCCTCCTGTTACTATGGCGTGTCACAAAACATATATTAAGTATACAATTTTTTTTCAGAGGACGCAACCTATTTATTTGAATTATTATTTTCTGTCTCCAAAGAGGTAAAATATTCATCCAGAATCACCTTTGCGACTTCTGTCGCATTGTTATATCCCGTATAACCTCCCTCTAAAAGCACGCAGATAGCAATCTGCGGGTCATCTGCCGGTGCAAAACCAATAAACCAGGAATGATGTCTGTTACTGCTGTCATATTCTGCAGAACCAGTCTTACCTGCCGCTGTATAAAGTTCATTCTTTAATGCTTTTCCGGTTCCGTCCGTTACCACGGCCGTCATGTAATCCGTAAGAATGGTTGCCTCATCCTTTGTCATGAGCGTCTTATATTCTTCCTTGGAGAATTTTCGAATGACACTTCCGGAATGATTGACCAGTTTCTCCATCAGATATGGTTTCATCAGAACCCCATTATTCGCAATGGCTGCCGCCATCATGCAGTTATGGAGCGGTGTCATCAGTGTCTGTCCCTGCCCCATTGCCGTATGCATGGTTTCTTCAATTCCGGATGCCATGGTCAATGCAAAGCTGCTTTGATTGTATTCCAGTTCAAAAGGAAGTTCCTCGTTAAACAAAAGTTTTAAATTATTTTCCCGGTACAGCTCCTTATCCAGATGAAGACCAATAGTTGCAAAAGCTGAATTGCAGGATTGGGCAAATGCATTCTTTAAATTCAGAGAGCCATGTGCCTGTCCGTTAAAACATTTTAATTTGACGCCTTCAAAGGTTGTACTTCCGGAGCAGTTATAACGAAAATCCTCGTAATCGTCCGGATGTTCCCGGATATACTCCAAAAGTGTAAACACCTTAAACGTGGAACCCGGTGCATAAAGTCCCTGTGATGCCCGGTTAAACAGCACGCTGTCAAATTCATCCTCAGTCACTATCATGTCCCATGTCAGTTCTATGGTATTCGGGTCAAAATCCGGTTTGGATACCATCGCAAGAATCTTTCCGGTAGAAGGCTCTATAGCTACAACCGCACCGGAATTTCTGCCCAGCGCACTATATGCGGCTCTCTGCAGTCCTACATCCAGTGTCGTAACCACACTGTCTCCATAGTTCTTATCTCCGGCAAAATCATTCTTTACCTGCTCAATCGGGTTATCATTACTGCAAATCAGATAATAATTTGCCGCTTTTTCAAGACCTGACTTTCCCTTATACGTATATCCCACCACATGCGAAAAAATATTTCCATATGGATATTCTCTTTCTTCCGTTCCGTCGGTTCCCACCACGGTACGTGCCAGAACCGTTCCGTCCGATGCCAGAATGCTTCCACGAATCGTTTCCTTTTCCATTACTTCAATCCGCTTATTATACGTATTGTTCACAACATTTTCTTTTACTGTTGCATTATAATAAACCAGATAACCAATCAGGCTGAAGAAAAGTAACATAAATGTATACACAACAGCCATTATTTCCCGGTTTTTTACCTTCTTCTTTTCCGCCATGCCGTCACCTCTCGTTCATTCTTAACATATAGAGTCCCTGAATTACTGCAAACAGAATTAATGTACTAAGTGCAGAACTACCTCCGTAGCTTACCAGAGGAAGGGTCACACCCGTAAGCGGAATCAGCTTGATGCCGCCGCCGATGGTGAGAAAAATCTGAAAACCATATGCCGTTGCCAGTCCTACCGCAAGTAGCCGGTAAAAACTTCCCTTGGATTTCATTCCCACGTCCATCATTATCATAAATGTATTCATACAGATTAAAACCAGACAGATTCCAAAAATAATTCCAAGTTCTTCACAAATTGCCGAAAAAACAAAGTCCATCTCCACGTATGGTATCTTATATGGCATTCCCTGTCCCAATCCCATGCCAAACCAGGAACCCATTCCTATGGCAAAAAGAGACTGTGTAATCTGATATCCCTGATTATCAATCAACGTCCAAGGATCCAGCCATGCCTTCACACGAACACGGACATGGGCAAAAAATTTATATGCCACCACCGCAGCACCAGAACCTGCCGTCAGACCTAATATGACATAAATAAATTCTTTTGTGGCAACAAATAACATCACCAGATACACCACAAAATAAATCAGGGCCCCGCCAAGATCCGTTGACAGTACCAGAATCATCACATGTACTGCCGCAAGAATGGTCGTCACAACCACATTTCCAAAGCTGGTACTTTTATTAAACATGGACGCAATAAAAAACACATATACGATTTTGATAAATTCACTTGGCTGTATGGTGATAAAGTCGCCAATTTTAATGGCAATATTGGCTCCATGACTTAATTCACCCGCAATTAAGACGGCAAGTAATGCCAGAATACCAACCACGCCATAAATCCACGGAATATTCCGAAGCGTTTTTACCTTCTGCATAATGACCGGAATGACCAATGCCGACATCCCCCCTATCATGACAAATAAAAACTGTCTCAATCCCTGATTAAAAGAAAGTCTCGTGATAATAATAAAGCCTATGGTAATCAGCATCGTCATGTTATTTAACAACAGCATGTTTCCCTTTTTGTAAATCAGATGAAATGCCACGATATAACCGAACAGAAAAATAGCCTGAACCAGATATAGTACCGTAATGTTCAAGTTCCATTCACTGACAAATAATACGGCAAATGCCAGAAAATGAATCAAAAACATCAGAATGTTCTGCTGGATGCACTTTAGGGCACGTTCTGATTCATCCTTTACCGCAAAAATCCGGAATGTCATAAATGTATAAATACACATCAGAAATACCAATATATATTTGGATAAGTCAATAAATACTTTTATCATCTACTCTACACCTCTTAAAAAGTGGCCCCGGGTAAAATCACCCTTCACCTCAATCTTTTTATCCTGCACAAAGCATTGTACCGTTTCCAACAGAATCTTATGAATTTCCGCTTCATTCATAAACCGGAAGTCCAGACGAATATCCTTTACTCCGCATTTTTTCACCTGTTCTGCATTTTCCAGCAGATTCAGCGTCAACGGATTATAGATAATATTGTAACACCATGCACACTGGTTCACAACCGGCATTTTCTTTCCGGTCCTGTCCTTCAGATAGAGAACCAAAGATTCCTTTCTGGTACCCTTACAACATCCACACAGGTTTTTCATGACACACTGCGCCGATACCATGACCGGAATCCTTCCAAATACAATCATTTCACTCTGCCGGTTATCCATTCCAAGAATCTCACTTTGATTCAGTTCCGGCGAAATGGTATATTCTTCAATCTGCTTTCCCTCAAAAAAGGATTTTGCACAGTCATTAAACTGATATAAAGGATAATCCAGAATCCTTCTGCCTGCCACATCATTTTCTTCCAGAAACCCCAGTTCATCCAGATTCTTGATTAAAAAACCATCAAATCCTGCATTCTTAAGAGTCATCAGATTCCTAAGAAAATGATTCACGGTATTCTTACGGAAAATATGCGGAAGGACCAGAAATGCTTCCTTTCCGGAACTTTTTATCCTCTCGGATACTTCCTGCAAAACTGCAAAACCATCCCTGGACATTTCAAAATAAACACGTCTCACTTCTGAAACATTAAGAACTGCCGCTAACTGTTTCTTTTCATATACCGTCACGCTGATTCCCGGAATTGGCGCTGTCATTTTTTCTTTTTTCTCACTGCCATCCGACTTCCAGCATGAAAATGGCACACTTTCTGTTTGAGAAGCATCTCTGCGCAGTATCATTTTCGAAGCAAGCCCTTCTGCCAGCTTTCTTCGAAGTTCCTTTAATTCCTGCACCGGAATAAAGATATTCTCATCCGCAAGAACATCTGTTGTTTCAGCACGAAATTCCGTATTGCCAAGTTTTGATAATTGCTTTTTAATCTGTTCCGCAGAAACCGGACTATTCTGCGCCTTCATGACAACATTTCCTTCTGTTTCAAAAGAATATTCTCCACAGAAAATCGATGCCCGCGCTTTTTCCCCCAGAGAAAATTTTGCACGAATCAGAACATCTTCCCGAATATTTTCTGCCAGATAGTGTTCGTCAATCTCCTTCAGCAGCATGTTATTCCGTACCCGATAGAAAACAGCTCCATTCTTTACACGAAGATTCCCCGGAATATTAATGCAAAAACTTTCTCCCTGCTTTCTTGCGCATCCATTCGTCCATGTAAAATCTGCCGATACCTCTACCACATCCTGTGGATATAAATCTTCCAGCGCCTTTACCGTCATTTTCCCCCTGGATGACGACAGTACTTCCAACGCCTTCGTTCCCTGGTGATTCGGACGATTCATGGACATCATTTCCGGACCATTCTGCATCTGATAATAACCTTTGGAAAAATTGCCACGGTTAAATAAATCCATCAGACGATTTATATCCTGTTCCTCTACCTGATACGAATGCCTTCCCAATGCAAGATACCGGTCTACGTATTTTCGATAAATCGAAACAACTCCCGCGGTATATTGCGGGCTCTTCATTCTTCCCTCAATCTTTAAGGAACAGACT
>CAMEUH010000204.1 GCA_945938055.1 uncultured Eubacteriaceae bacterium
TACGGGCAAAGATAATTACATTTGCATCAACTGCCATACCAATAGAAAGAATAATACCGGCAATACCCGGAAGGGTCAGTGTGATGTCATATACGCTGATTAAGAAAATCATAAGCATGGTGTACAGCGCAAGTGCAAGACTGGCTGCAAGACCTGGAATCCGGTAAATCACAATCATGAAAAGGAATAATACGATTAAGCCGATTGCACCTGCCTTTAAGCTGGTACTGATGGCATCCTGTCCAAGCTTTGCACCAACCACATTGGAACGAAGTTCCTTAAGTTCCAGTGGAATTGCACCAATACGAATGGTTGAAGCAAGCTTTTCTGCATATTCCAGTGATTCCATGTTATCAATCATGACAGCACCTTCCGTAATTGCTGACTTTACATAAGGTGCACTGATAATCTCATTGTTATAAATGATATAGATGTATCTCTTGGCATCCTCGCCTGCCACAAGTCTTGTGGTTGCTTCACCAAAAGCTTCCTTTCCGGAATCATTTAACTCCAGGGAAACCACATACTGTGTCACGCCCCTGCTGTCCTGATATGCCTGGGCCTCTGCGGACTTAATGTCATTACCGGTAATAATCTGTGTTCCTTCGGTATCCATGAATACCAGGGAACCCGGCTGTCCCAGTTCCTCAAGAATTGCATTGGCATCTGTTACGTCAGGAATTTCCACATTAATACGGTTGTCACCTTCCTGATAAACTTCTGCTTCCGCGCTGTAGTTTTCTACTCTCTTCTGGAGTCTGTAGACCGTGTCATCCATATCCTGCTGGGATGGATTGTCCTCTACTGTTGCATAAGTAATGCTGACACCACCTGCGAGGTCAAGACCAAGCTTGATGTCACTTGCGCTTCCGTACTTATCTGCACCGATACCAGCCACGCTGATATAGCCTAATCCGCCAAGCGCAACAATAAGAATCAATAAACATAATATCTTCTTACCTGTCTTCATTTTCCTTTTCTCCTTAAAAAAATCATTGAGCCAATGCTGCCTTAATCATGATGGCGCATTCAACCCTCTTCTTCTGCATCTCACATCCAATGTCATAGGTATCATTGATATGACCGTGGAAATTGTATGAATTAGCAGCACATCCACCGCTGCAGAAAAACTTAGCAAAACAGTTCTTACACTTTTCTTTAGAATAAACATTACAGTTTTTAAACATTTCACTGATTTCCGGCTTTGTAATACCTTCATCCACATTTCCCATCAGGAACTTTTCTTCTCCCACAAACTGGTGGCATGGATAAAAATCGCCCCAAGGGGTAACTGCCAGATACTCACAGCCCGAACCGCATCCCGACAGACGCTTGTATACACATGGTCCGCCATTTAAGTCAATCATGAAGTGGAAGAAATTAAATCCTCTTCCTTCTTTCTTTCGCTTCACAAGCTCTGCGGCAAGCTTATCATATTCTTCAAAAATCTGTGGCAGGTCTTCCTTACGGATAGCATAGCTCTCTGTTTCCGCTGTCACAACCGGCTCCACGGAAATCTGTTCAAACCCTTCATCCGCAAGACTCAGCACATCCTTGGAAAAATCCAGGTTATTATGTGTAAAAGTTCCTCTCACATAATAATTCGTCTGATTCCGGCTTTCTGCTACCTTTTTAAACTTCGGCATGATAAGATCATAACTTCCCTTGCCATTTCTGGTCGGGCGCATCATGTCATGGATTTCCTTTCGTCCATCCACGCTTAATACCACATTGCCCATTTCCTTATTGGCAAATTCGATGATATCATCATTTAACAAAACGCCGTTAGTCGTCAGGGTAAAACGAAACTTCTTATGATAAGGTTCCTCTAAGGAACGGCCGTAAGCCACAAGCTGTTTTACCACGTCAAAATTCATGAGCGGCTCTCCGCCAAAGAAATCCACTTCCAGATTCTTACGGCTTCCTGAATTCTTTACCAGGAAATCCAGTGCCTTCTTTCCCACTTCAAAGCTCATTAACGCTCTTCTTCCGTGATATTCCCCTTCTTCTGCAAAACAGTATTTGCAGGCAAGGTTACAGTCATGTGCAATATGCAGGCACAATGCCTTCACGACCGTCTCACGTTCCTTAAACTTATCAATATATTCTTCATAAATATCCTTAGTGAATAATACACCATCGGACTTCAACTGACTGATTTCCTCATAAGCTTCCCGAATGTCTTTTTCAGAATATACATCCTCTAGTGCATTCACAATCTCGTCAATCTGTTTCTCTTCAAATAACGGAATCACATCATACACCACATCATCTACCGCATGCACAAGTCCGCTGTTTACATCGAGTACAATGTTGTAACCGTTATTTTTATACTGATGAACCACTGTTGGTCTCCTTTCAATAATTAAGAGAGTGATGCAAAACATGGCAGCACTCTCTTAAGCCTCACAAAATAAAAAATCCTGCAAAACAACCAAATCCGATTAGTTGTTCTTATTCTCACAGCTCTGATTGCCTACTGTACAGGATGTCTTACATGCAGACTGGCATGATGTCTGGCATTCACCGCATCCGCCCTTCTTTAATGTATCCTTTAAAACCTGACTGTTGATTGTCTTAATATGCTTCATTATCGTGCCTCCTTAAGTTCATAACTTCTGATATTATATCATACTAATTGTGTCTTGGGAAGTATTTCATTTACTTTTTTACAGAGAAAAATTTTTTTATTGATTCGACTTTCTGGCAAGCCAGCTTTCAAATCTTTTCTCAAATTCAAGCTCATCGGCAGAGGGCTGTGGTGGCAGTTCAACACGCCTGTTTTCCCACGAAGAAAGATAAATTGCATTGGTAATACAGAGGCTTTTTATGGCCTCAGCACCTTCTGCAACAAGTTTCCCTTCATTAAATTCCTTAAGAAGTATAATATACGGTTCCACCGCTTCTTCCCCAGCAATTTCTCTCCAGCTGCACACCGGCTTGGCAAACAAATCACCATGTCCCTTCCTGTATTCACTTTCCGGCTTATCCAGTTCAAGAATTCTAAGATTCCCTTTTTCACATACAAGGAGTGCATTATCAAGGCTTATTTCAAACCGGTTAATTCCTGCAGCCTCCCCTGTGGACGCAATAAATACACCTGTAGCTCCATTTTCCCACTCGAAATACGCCGTAACATCATCCTCAACTTCTATTGGATGGTATTTTCCTTCATGGCAAAATCCCTGAACACTGGCCGGCATCCCACATATCCATTGTAACAAATCAATATTATGCGGACACTGGTTAAGAAGCGTTCCTCCTCCGTCCATTGCCCAGGTCGCCCTCCAGCTTCCCGATTCATAATAAGCATTCGGTCTGTACCAGTCTGTCACAATCCAGTTGACCCGCTTGATATTGCCATACTTACCGCTTTGGACGATTTCACGCATCTTTCGGTAAACCGGGAATGTTCTCTGATGAAAAATATATCCGTATAACAAGCGTGGATTCTTCGTCTTAGCCTTAAAATATGCATCCATCATGTTTCTTGCCTGCCTTGAATAGACGCCTGCCGGCTTATCGCATAATACATTCAGTCCCCTTTCAAACGCCTTGACTGCCAATGCTTCATGAGAATAATGCGGGGTAACTATAAGAACCGTATCAATATCGATTTCCTTTGCATCATATCCATCCAATAATAACTCTCCTGACTGATATAATTTCATATCAGCAGGCAGAATATCCTTGATTTCTTCATATCTCTCCGTTCTGATTCTTGTTGCTGCAACAAGCTGCATGCCCGGCACCTTCCCCTGTGCTATCATGACTGCATATTTGCTGCCCATGTTTCCCATTCCTATGATTGCTACTCTTGCCATATTTGCTCCTTTCTTCCAACCGTTATAACGGTTTCCCTGCCCAGATTATTCACTCACCAGTTTCTTAATTACCTGTACCATTTTCTCCAGCGACTGAACGGAAATGAACTCGAATTTACCATGAAAATTATTTCCTCCTGTCGATAGATTTGGACACAACAGTCCCTCATACGAAAGTCTTGCCCCATCCGTACCGCCCCTGATTGGGACGACCTTCGGTTCCACATTGCATGCAAGAAATGCCTGTTTTGCACGCTCCACAATTTCCATGCGTGTTTCTATCTTTTCACGCATATTGTAGTAAGAATCCTTTACTTCACAGCACACCGTATGCGCTCCGTATTTCTGATTCAGGAATTCCGCAATGGATGTAAATAACGCCTTACGTTCTTCGAACCGTTTCCGGTCATGATCCCTTATGATATAAGATAAAACAGCCTTTTCTTCCTCTCCTTCCATTTTACACAGATGAAAGAACCCTTCATAGCCTTCCGTATGTGCCGGAATTTCTGCCGCCGGAAGCATTCCGTTAAATTCCATGGCAATAAGAGACGCATTTTTCATCTTATTCTTGGCTTCTCCCGGATGAATGTTCGCCCCCTGCACCAATACCTTCCCGGATGCCGCATGAAAATTTTCATATTCTAATTCCCCTAATGCTCCTCCATCAACCGTATAGGCATAATCCGCGCCAAACTTTGGAATATCAAACAAATCCGCACCTCTGCAGATTTCTTCATCCGGTGTAAAAGCGATGCAGATTTTCCCATGAGGCGCCCCGGATGCAATCAGTTCTTCCATTGCCGTAAGAATCTCTGCAATTCCTGCCTTAT
>CAMEUH010000205.1 GCA_945938055.1 uncultured Eubacteriaceae bacterium
GGTCAGGAATCAGATGCACGAAACCAAGTAAATCCTGGCAGGAGTCTCTAAAGCCCATGCCACGGCCGATTCCGGATTCATAATAAGAAGCGGAACGGGACATGTTAAAGGTAACCATGCACTGGTACTGATGCCAGATATTAATCATGCGGTCAAATTTTTCATCATTGGAGTGAACGGTCAGTTTGTTAAGAAGACCATCCCAGTGAGCCTTTAATTCTTGAAGGGCAGCATCTACTTTTTCTACCGTATCGAATTTGGAAAGCATTTCATGGGCAGGTTTTTTGTTAATGATACCCTGTGCTTCCCACTTTTCGTTCTCCGGATTCTCCACATAACCCAGTACAAACACATAGGATACGGACTGTGAAGGTGCAAGGGAAACGTTTATCTGATGGGAACCGATAGGAGCCCAGCCGCTTGCCTTGGAATTGGCTGCTTTGCCATTGATAACAGCATCTGGCTTATCGAAGCCGTTATAAGCACCAAGGAAAGAATCCCTGTCGGTATCGTAGCCGTCAACAGGTGTATTTACACTGAAGATGGCATAGTGATTTCTTCTTTCACGGTATTCGGTCTTGTGGTAAATGGTAGAACCTTCAATTTCAACCTCGCCGATGCTTAAGTTTCGCTGGAAGTTTGTCATGTCGTCCATGGCATTCCATAAGCAGAATTCAACGAGAGAGAAAAGCTTTAATTCCTTATTTTCAGAACCTTCATTGGTGAGTGTTACCTTGTGAACCTCACAGTTATTTCCAATTGGTACAAATGCAGTTACTTCGGCTTTTACCTGATTCTTTTTTCCGGTAAAAATGCTGTAACCCATTCCGTGGCGGCAGCTATATTCATCAAGCTCGGTCTTTGTTGGCTGCCAGCCCGGGTTCCAGATGGTGCCATTGTCATTAATATAGTAATAATGTCCGCCGGTATCATAAGGAACGTTATTGTATCTGTACCTGGTAAGACGCAAAAGCTTTGCATCCTTGTAGAAACTATAGCCACCACAGGTATTTGACATTAAAGAAAAGAAATTTTCGCATCCAAGGTAATTAATCCATGGAAGAGGAGTTTTTGGTGTTGTAATGACGTATTCGCGGTTTGCGTCATCAAAATGTCCATATTTCATATGAGTTTTCTCCATTCATCAATATTACGAAAACGATTTAGCGGTAAGAGAAAAATAAAAATGGATGTTCCACTAATATAAATATATTAAATTATACGCATAAAATCAAGAAGTATTTATATAATTTATTAAAGATTTTTGTAGTTTTGACAGAAAAAGAGAAAGGGTGACAAAAATTTAACCGGAAACTTAAAAAAATAATCATACTACTAAAACGTATACGTACATTTCTTCGTGAAATGTGTCATTAAGGGCAAAATTCCGATATACGAAATGTATTATATAAGGAAGTTTTGTAAAATTAGACATTGATTTAGATAAAATATCTATAATTTTTTTAAAAAGTAGTTGATTTTATAGCAAAATTGTTGTAGTATAAAAGTACGAAAACGATTAAGTAAATGATTTATTACTGAACGGACACGAATCACGAAGGTAGGAATGGTATGGTATCAGTTAAGGACATTGCAGCACAATGCAAGGTATCTGTTGCCACAGTCAGCAAGGCTTTGAATGGTTATAGTGATATCAGTGAAGAGACCCGGAACATGATTAAGGCGAAGGCTGCGGAGATGGGTTATCTTCCAAATATGGCAGCTGTGACTTTGAAGACAAGCAGAACATATAATATTGGAATTCTGTTTGAAGATGCGTCGAATAGTGGTCTGACACATGAATATTTTGCAAGGGTGCTTCAGGGAATTAAATCCCAGGCAGAGTCTATGGGGTATTGTATTACATTTATTACCAACCGGATTGGCGGAAAGAAGATTACCTATAGTGAATATTGTAGAAATCGTCAGTTTGACGGAGTGATCATTGCCTGTGTTGAATTTAATGATCCGCAGGTGGTGGAACTGGTCAACAGTGGGATTCCAATCGTTACCATAGACCATGTCTTTAATAATACCATTTCAGTAATGTCAGATAACGTTAAGGGAATTCGCGATTTGATGGAACATGTTTATGCCATGGGACATAGGAAGATAGCATACATACATGGATATGATTCATCGGTTACAAGAGATCGTGTAACAAGTTTTTACAGATGCGTGGAACGTTTGGAACTTGATATTCCGCCGGAGTACATCATGGAGTGCAAATACCGTGATACGGCAAGGGCGACAAAATGTACCAAGAAACTTTTGGATTTAAAGAACCCGCCGACATGTATTCTGTATCCGGATGATTTTACAGCAATAGGTGGAATTAACGTTATCAAGAGCCGAAACCTGAAGATACCGGAGGATATTTCGGTGGTGGGATATGATGGCATCAGTTATGCACTGATTCATGAACCGCCGATTACCACGTTGCAACAGGACAGCGACCGAATGGGACGCGAGGCAGCATCACACTTAATTGAACTTATTGAGAGACCTAAGACTACATTAAAAGAAAAATATGTGATTGAAGGTTCCGTCTTAATAGGAAACTCGGTGAAGAATCTTCACTGAAAGAAAAATGATAGAAGATTGCAATATAAAGCAGTTTTTCTATATTGATTTGCCCAGGGGTGGCAGAATGGAGGAAAAAATATGAAGAAATTCAAGAAAGTATTGGCATTGTCATTAGCTACAGCAATGACAGTAGCATCTCTTGCCGGATGCGGTTCAAAGGAGCCTGCAAGCAATCCAACAGCAGCACCATCAGGTAACACAGATGTTACTACAGCAGCACCAGAAGCAAAAGAAGGTTCCGTATTAAATATTTATGTATGGAACGAGGAGTTTAAGAGCAGAGTTACTGATCACTATCCAGGATATGTTAAGGTTGATGAGACAACCGGTAAGATTGGTGATGTTACAGTTAAATGGAATGTTACAGCAAACCAGGATAATGCATACCAGAATAATCTGGATGAGACATTGTTAAAGCAGGATTCTGCAGCAGCTGATGATAAGATTGATATGTTCCTTGTTGAAGCTGATTATGCTATCAAATATGTTGGAACAGATTACACAATGCCGGTTAAGGATCTTGGAATTACCGACGCTGAGCTTGCTAATCAGTATCAGTATACAAAGGACGTTGTAACAGATGCAAATGGCGTTCTTAAGGGTGTTTCATGGCAGGGTTGCCCTGGTGTCTTAATTTACAGCCGTGACATTGCAAAGGACGTATTCGGAACAGATGATCCGGCAGAAGTTCAGAAGAAGGTGGCTGACTGGGATACATTTGAAAAGACAGCAGAAGAAGTTAAGGCAAAGGGTTACTATATGGTATCCGGTTATGATGATGCATATCGTGTATTCTCTAACAACGCAACAACTCCTTGGGTAGTTGATGGTAAGGTTGTAATTGATGATGGTCTTATGACATGGGTTGAGCAGACAAAGAAGTTTACTGATGCTGGATATAACAATAAGTCTTCTCTTTGGGGAGATGTATGGACCAAGGGCTTCTATCCAGATGGTAAGGTATTCTGCTACTTTGGACCAGCTTGGTTTGTAGATTTCTCAATGCAGGTTGATGATAAGACCTCTATCGCTGCTAACGGCGGATGGGCTGCAACGGAAGGCCCACAGGGCTTCTTCTGGGGTGGTACATGGATTTGTGCGGCAACAGGAACAGATAACCCAACACTTGTAGCAGATATCATGAGACAGTTAACAACAAATGAAACAATCATGACAGATATTGTTAAGGCTGATAACGATTTCGTAAACAACAAGCCTGCAATGGAAGCAATGGCTAAGGATGCAAGCTATAAGAATAAGGTACTTGGTGGACAGAATCCACTTGCTATGTTCTGCGCTGGAGCTGAAAAGATTGAATTAAGCAACTTAACATCTTATGACCAGGGATGTAACGAAGAGTTCCAGGCTGCAATGAAGGATTACTTTGATGGTAATGCAACTCTTGAAGATGCACTTGCTAAGTTCAAGAAAGCAATCGTTGTTAAGTATCCTGAATTAAAGGCTGAATAATCCGGTCAGGATAACGAATAACTTTAGGATGTTTTTAGAACATGCCTGCTCTTTTGGTGGGGCAGGCATGTTTTTTTCTTTCCAGAAAAAGAAACAGACGACTTTATAACTTTTTTCATGAATCATGAAAGAGCAAGGAGTGGTGATATGAAAGATTCCCAGAACAAAAAGGCAGGGAAAAGTAAAGTAGTAAAATATAACAAGTGGGGATATATATTTTTGGCTCCTTTCGTTATTGTCTATGTTACTTTTCAGTTAGTGCCATTATTTAATACATTTTATAACAGTTTTTTTGAAAATTTTCGTTCAGGTCTGACTCAGATTGGACCGAACTGGGTAGGGCTTGCAAATTATAAAACGATTTTCTCAACCCCGGAATTATGGAATTATACAAAAAATACCATAATCATGTGGATTATTGGTTTTGTTCCCCAGATTATTGTATCATTGATGTTGGGACAGTGGTTTTCTGATGTTCGTTTAAAATTGAAATGCAGTGGATTTTTT
>CAMEUH010000206.1 GCA_945938055.1 uncultured Eubacteriaceae bacterium
CCTCCCAAAGTTCATCCGTAGCAAATAAATCTTCTATTTTCCAGTGATATTTTGAATCTGTATCCTTACGCAATGGCAGTCCCATCAAAAACCTCCCGATTATAAGCCAAAACCAGCAATTATTTCTTCAAATTCCGGAGAATCAGCAAATCCCCAGAATACTTCCTCTCTTGTTCCACCATTCGCAAGGACTTCGCTCCAGCCATTAAAACCGACTTCATCATATTCCCTGCCCATGCATAATCTGTATAATAGCTTAATAAAGTCTCCATCACTCAGATTAGAATCCACAACTTCCGGTGAGAACACAAATCCTTTTGCGATTTCCTTTGGTGACTCTTCACCGCTCAGCATCACAGTACACCAGCTATTCAGTCCATCTTCATCTGCTTCTCTAAGAAGTGCCTCACGATAGCATCTGGCAACAAAAGCCGTAACATCCGAATTCATATCTCTTGGTTCCGTAATTTCCATATCGCCTGCAGAGATTCCATATTCTGCACAAATATTGGAAAATTCCTGTGATCCTGCAAAACCATTAATAAGTGATGTATAGGTCATTCCATTATTCATGTTCTGCAGCCAAGCATTCTTACCTGCTTCATCAGAACCTCTTCCAAGCATTGCCTGATAGAGACATTCAATTCCATCCGCATAACTTAATCCACGGTTCTTAAATTCATCACTAAACATAATTCCATATACAATCTCTGCAGAAGTAGACTCCGATGCCATCAGGTTCATCGTCCATGCACTAATTCCTCCCAGCTCTGCAGAACGATTCAGCAGAATCCGGTATAACCGATCCACAAACTGCTGCACATCAATAGACGATGCCGTTGTTACTGCATATGGATATCCTGAAATAGAAATTTTTTTCGGTGCGTCTGTCACAGAAGCTCCATTTAAAGTATCTACAATCTTAAGAATGGATGGTCCGATCTCATCATTATCATTTACGAAGAAATATACATACCGGTCATCTGCCACATAGGATGGTGCATATGAATATACGTAAAGATTGGAATCAAACATGCAATTTGGTGAAGAAGACCACATACCTTCTGTAGCATGGGAATCATCCTCATCAAGTGACTGGATTGTTTCGTTACTCTTATTATAGAATAAATAAATGACTGAATCACTATTATCATCATCATCCCATGTAACATCCACCAGATACCAGTTTCCATGAAGATTAATATTGTTCCATGCATGATTTGCACTTGTAAGTGTAATACATTCAATTCCTACTGCATTACACAAAATAGTCATGGCACTTGCATACCCTGTACAAACAGTTCTTCAAAGACAGAAAACGCTATACGCAGACTGATCATAACTATTTGCTGCATAAACCGTATTCTTGGCAATCAGGTCATGAGCAATCGCTTCTTTATTTTCATCATATGTTCCTTCAGCCACCTGCGCTGTCCATGCATCAACAGTACTTCTAAATTTCTCGGTATACTGTTTTCTTGCATCTCCATCCTGAAAAATATCATATACTTCAAAATAGCAATAGCTTCCTGCCTGCGAATACCACAGATATTCTCCCAGAAAATAATACTGCGGATTGGAATACCGGAACATCCACGCAATATCCTTTAATCGTTCAAGACTTACCCCTGCTGAATTTGCAATCTTCGGCATTTTCTGATAATCCTTCGTATTATCCAATGCTTCCAGACAACTGTTTTCCATGTTGTCCCAAATTACCTTTTCATCTGCCGTAAGTGTGTTATAATAATAGTCGGTACCGAGCTTTTTCCAATAAGCAGTATCGATACTGAGACTTTTTCTTCCTGCTTCAAATAACACATTACTATCATTCTTTTCATCCTCTACAGCAACCTCATACTGTCTGAGGCCATCCACACGTTCACTATAACGTGTTCTGTCTACTTCTAAATCTTCAGCATTCACATTCAATGAAAACACCGAAATCAAAAGCGATAGCATTAATAAACAACTGATACATTTTAAAAATCTTTTCATCTTGTTCCTCCTTTTTTTGCAGACATATTTTTATTTTATCACCTTTCCTTCTTTTTTCAATAAAATTGTATATCTTTTTTCGTCCATTTTTGTTACAATCAAATTGGTGATGAAAATGAATTATTATGCAGAAAACAAATTAACCTCAAAAGAGCTCTCCGTACTGGACAAACTGTCCGGCTCCTGCTCTTATGTTCCATTTTATGTACCTGAAATAACGGGGTACTATCATCATTTTCACTTCATTAAAGAAAATGATGAAATATTATCCTTTCTTGGCATCATGCCTGTTTCAGAAAATACAGTAGAAATTACAGCTCTTACCCATCCCTCTGTCCGGCACCATGGATACTTTACTTTTTTATTAAAAAATGTAATGTTCGAATTGTCTGCCTTTAGAATTGGCAATATTTTATCTGACCGTAAGCTTGATTTTCCATTTCTTCAAAATAGCTACAGTCATTCCGAATATCTGATGCAGCTTCCCTTCTCTACGGATTTTCTGTTCCATCCGGAAATTATGGAATATACATCTGAATCAGATAATCAGCAAAATTATCTTTACCTGATTACAGATTGTGAAAAAACTGCCGGATTTCTTCGCATTACCAGAGATACCGGAAGTTCTTCCGCTTGTCTGCATCATGTTTTTATACGAAAATCTTTCCGGGGCATGGGATATGGAAAAAGGCTCCTTACAGGAGCCCTTGCGCTTTTTTTTCAAAAAAATTCATGTGATATTTTGTTACATGTAACAAGTACAAATACTGCAGCAGTTCATCTATATCAGGAAAGCGGATTTCACATTGCTGAATCACTGGATTATTTTACACTTCGTATTCCGGAAGAACCAGTCCATCAATAATAGTCCAGAGTTCCTCAAGCCCCTGCTTCGTTTCTGATGAAAATGGAATCAGGATCTCATCCTTTTTCATTCCAAGTGTTTCCCGGATAATTTTAACCTGTTTCGAAACCTGGCTCCGATTCAGTTTATCCAGCTTTGTTGCAATAATAATGGGATGATAGCCATTATAAATAATCCATTCATACATGTTCTTATCATTTGCAGAAGGTGCATGACGAATATCAATCAATAAAAAAACCTGTTTTAACTGTTTTGATTTTCGAAGATAACGTTCAATCATCTTCCCCCATTTTGCTTTCGTTTCTTCTGAAACCTTTGCATAACCATATCCTGGAAGATCAACGCAGTACATGACATCATTAATATTGTAAAAATTAATGGTCTGTGTCTTTCCTGGCTGGGAGGAAGTCCTTGCCAGGGATTTCCTGTTCATTAATGCATTAATTAAAGAAGATTTTCCCACATTTGACTTTCCTGCAAATGCAACCTCTGGTTTATCATTCTCAGGCAGCTTGCTTGTAATCCCACATACTGTTTCCAGATTTACGCTCTTAATTACCATGTTTACCTCCTTAATCATGCACGAATCGATTGATGCAATCCATTATTCCTCAAATACATATTGAAGGACATCATCCATCCCCGAGACAAAAATCACCTCAAGGCCATCCGTAATCTCTGCTTCTAATTCTTCCACATCTGGTTTATTTTCCTTAGGAACCAGTACCATTTTAACGCCTGCCATTTTTGCTGCAAGAAGTTTTTCCTTTAATCCTCCAATTGGAAGAACCTTCCCACGAATTGTGATTTCTCCCGTCATGGCAATCTCTGCTTTTACCTTTTTCCCAGTTACTGCTGAAAGCATGGCTGTTGCCATGGTAATTCCTGCAGAAGGTCCATCTTTCGGAACCGCTCCCTCGGGAATATGTACATGAATATTATTTTTCTCAAATAATTCCTGCTTCACGTCATATTTTTCCGCCACAGAGCGTACATAACTTAAAGCCGCAATGGCAGATTCCTGCATGACATCCCCCATCTGCCCAGTCAGTTGTAGTTCCCCTTTTCCCGGAAATACATTTACTTCTACCGCCAGAGTGTCGCCGCCGACGCTTGTCCATGCAAGCCCACGAACCACTCCAACATCTGCTTTCAGATTAATTTTATCCGGCCTGTATTTTTCCTTTCCAAGAAAATCCTTCAGATTTTTTTCTGTAAC
Source organism: uncultured Eubacteriaceae bacterium (assembly GCA_945938055.1). GTDB lineage: Bacteria > Bacillota > Clostridia > Lachnospirales > Lachnospiraceae > MGBC120314. The sequence goes on from CAMEUH010000206.1 coordinate 4,083, forward strand.
AGAAATTTTTTCCGCTTTTCCAGAAACAATCTCCTTTGCCGTTTTCCTGCAAATGGTTCCAAAAAGTCTTTCCAGTCCACGTACGCCAGCTTCCTTCGTGTATGCCGAGACCATCTTTTCAATTGCTTTATCAGTAACCTTCAAATTCGACTTTTTCAAGCCATTTACTTTCATCTGCTTTGGAAGAAGATGTTTTTTGGCAATATGAAATTTTTCATTTGCCATATAACTGCTTACCTCGATAATCTCCATACGATCCCGAAGGGGTTTTGAAATGTTTTCAAGATCATTTGCCGTTGCAAGGAATAAAACTTCCGACAAATCCAACGGCACCTCCAGATAATGATCCCGGAAGCGGCTGTTCTGTGCACCATCCAGGACCTCCAGAAGTGCAGCCTCTGTATCACCCTTATAACGCTCACCGCTTACTTTATCAATTTCATCCAGAA
>CAMEUH010000207.1 GCA_945938055.1 uncultured Eubacteriaceae bacterium
GCGGATTGAGCTTGCTCTTGCCCAAGGATGGGCAATTGCAAGCGTTCTCGTCACTGGTCGATAACTAAAGTGTATTGTACTAGAAAACCACAATTCGTAACTCGCATATGCTTCTGCCTGCTGCATCCGGGTCCATTCCCACAACCGGCCAGTATCCCACAGGATATCCCTCTGATTCGCCATTCACAACGGTGTCCCTTTTAACAGCTTTCTCCAAATAGTATTGGAATTTAGTCACAGAACAGGATAACTGAGATGGTAACGGCAGGGTATGCATGCTCCCTATCCCCTGCCGTTACCATCTCAGTTATCCGTCTCTTATGCCCCACAAACCCCCATTTATAAAAATCACAGAAAAAGTTTAGAAATACTAAACAAAAAAATCAATATTAGTTCTTGCACTTTACATTAAGATATCGTATAATCGTTATCACATTGTTATATTAACAGAAGAAAGGCGGGATACAGACCATTGTTAACACAGAATGATACTCCAATTCATAAGGCGCTGGAAGAGCAGCGGATGAATCGTCTGGCACATTTTGACGTGCCGGGGCATAAGGGCGGCAGAGGAAATAAGGAATTGAGAGAGTTCCTTGGGGAGGACTGCATTAAGCTGGATATGAATTCCATGAAGCCGCTGGATAATCTTTGTCATCCCGTATCGGTTATTAAGGATGCACAGAAGCTTGCTGCAGAGGCGTTTGGGGCAGACGAAGCATTTTTTATCGTGAATGGCACAACGGCGGCAGTTCAGGCAATGATTATGTCCTGCTGTAAGGCAGGGGATAAGATTATCATGCCGCGAAATGTACATAGGAGTGCCATTAATGCGCTGGTTGTCTGTGGGGCACTTCCGGTTTATGTTAATCCCGGCGTGAATAAGGAACTTGGAATTCCTCTTGGCATGTCAATGGATGATGTTAAGACTGCAATGGAAGAGAATCCGGATGCTAAGGCAATTCTTGTAAATAATCCTACTTATTATGGTATTTGTTCGAATCTTCGGAAAATTGTAAAAATGGCGCATCAGAGAGGGATGCTTGTTCTGGTGGATGAAGCACATGGGACACATTTGTATTTTCATGAAAGTCTTCCGGTATCTGCGATGGAAGCAGGCGCAGACATGGCGGCAGTCAGTATGCATAAGACCGGCGGCTCTCTGACACAAAGCTCCATTCTTCTTACAAAAAATACTGTAAATGCGGATTATGTGCGGCAGGTCATTAATCTGACCCAGACCACAAGTGGATCCTATCTTTTGTTGTCTTCATTGGATATTGCACGTAAGAACCTGAGCCTGAACGGGCATGCCATGGTGGAAAAAACCTTAGATTATGCGAATTATGCCCGGGATGAGATTAATAAACTGGGAGGATATTATGCCTTTGGAAGAGAGCTGATTGATGGAGATGAGATTTTTGATTTCGATTTAACTAAGCTTTCTATTCATACAAGGGATGTTGGTCTTGCCGGTATCGAGGTTTATGATTTGCTGCGGGATGATTATGGGATTCAGATTGAGTTTGGAGATATCGGAAATATTCTGGCGATTATTTCTGCGGGAGACAGGAATCTTGAAATTGAGCGCCTGATTTCTGCGCTGTCAGAGATTAAGAGACTGCATCAGAAGGAAAGCGCAGGACTTTTTGACCATGAATATATTAACCCGAAGCTTGTGATGGGACCGCAGGAAGCATTTTATGGGGATAAATATGCCTTAAGAATTGAAGATAGTGCGGGAAAGGTCTGCGGAGAGTTTGTTATGTGTTATCCGCCCGGAATTCCGATTCTGGCACCGGGTGAGCTGATTACCAATGATATTATCAATTATATTTTTTACGCCAAGGAAAAGGGTTGTTTCATGACCGGTACGGAGGACATGAAGATTGAAAAGATTAATGTGGTAATGTAGGATTTTCATACTGCAAGACTGTGATAAGGAAATATGGAGGATAAAGTAATGGAATTGTGGTATACGGACCAGCATACGAAGAACGTGCGATTTTCCATGAAGGTGGAAGAACAGCTGGGAACAATAGAGAGTGAATTTCAGCGGATTGATATTCTGCAGACCACGGAATTTGGTAAGGTTCTGGTGTTAGATGGCGAACTTATGATTACTCAGAAGGATGAATTTATTTATCATGAGATGATTACCCATGTTCCCATGGCGGTTCACCCTAACGTGAGAAATGTACTGGTAATTGGTGCCGGTGACGGTGGAACCATTCGTGAACTTTGTAAATATGATTGCATTGAAAATATTGAAATGGTAGAAATAGACCAGAAGGTTACGGAAATGTGCATGAAGTATTTCGAAGAAACAGCATGCAAATTAAGTGACCCGAGAGTGCACATGCATTTTGAAGAAGGACTTCGATATGTACGTGGAAAATTTGATGAATATGATCTGATTATTGTGGACTGTGCAGATCCTTATGGACCGGCAGAAGGTCTTTTTACCAGAGAGTTTTATGGAACCTGTTTTAAGGCACTTCATGAGGATGGAATTCTGATTAACCAGCATGAAAGTCCATATTACAGTGAACATTCCAGATCGGTACAAAAGGCACATAAACATATTACGACGGTATTCCCGTATAGTACGGTATATCAGTGCCATATTCCGTCATACCCGTCAGGGCACTGGCTTTTTGGATTTGCATCCAAGAAATATGACCCGATTCAGGACATGGATGCGGATAAATGGAATGGCCTGGGCATTAAGACACGATATTACAATACGGATTTACATAAGGGAAGCTTTTATCTTCCTACTTATGTGAAGGAGCTTCTGAATCAGAATTAGGAAAATGCAGGAATGGGATTATTAGCATATCAAGAGAAGAATCAAATGGATTTGAAAGTAAATACCGAGAACTGCGTGGAGTTACAACTGGAGCGGACATGGAAGATACGTCCTTCCATTGTAACATTTCCACTATATTGTGCAGAATGTAAAAGAACACAGACAAAACTGTATGTCCATACCGGTTCCTGTTACGGACAGGTGGGAAGCAGTCTATGTGAATTCTGCGGCAGGGAGATTACGGTGGAAGACCATGATAATATAGTGGATTCCATTAAGACGGCAGGAATAGAGGTTTATTTTACTCCGTTATACCTGTTGGATTGGAAATATGTGGAGAAACTGGAAAGACGTTTTCAGGTTTCTGTTCTCAATCAGCTAAGAGACTACGTGAATCCATATGGAGAATCATTTATTACGGTAAATGAATTATGTGACTGCATTGAAAAAATGATTCCGGTAAAGACCAATGGAAAGTTAAAATTTCAGACGGATGAGAGATTTGCCCTGCTTCCGGATGACATCAACCGATGGATTGAACTGTTGTACAGAGCGGGCCTGGAGCTTCCGCAGCATTGTATTTTGAAAACAGAAAAGAACGAATTGGATCCTATTATATTTCCGTATGGAAGGGAAATAGAATTTTTTGTGGATTATCCGGAAGGAAAAAAGGAGAATCCATTTGACATGAATGCATCCGGTAGTTGCTTTGCATACCTGACGAATCGGAAACAATGCCTTTCTTACCTGGGTAACCAGTCAGATTTTTCCTATGGAAATAATGCACTATACAGGGCAATGCCGATGGGATATACAGATATGCTGGTAATGAAGCGAAGTTTTGTGGTGGATTCGGATGGAAACTATCAGGTTTTTGCAAGAGGAGAAAACCTATGGTTTCTATTCTGCAGGGAAGAAAAAAATCAGAAAATTAGTCTGGTCTCACAGAAGGAGATTTTGGAGAATGCTTCCACTACGTCAAGGATGGCGGTGCAGGTTCCGTCGGTGAGGATGGAGGATAACATCAATAAACTGTATGAACTGTTAAAAAGTGCTAATGAAAAAATGGGAAGCAGGAAGATTATCCTGACCGCAGGTATGGTATTGGAAAAGCGGGCATGGCATTAGGATAGGAATGAAAAATTTATTAATTTCATAATAGAAAGGGATTGAAAAATGGGAAGAGCGTTAATTATTGGTGCAGGTGGTGTGGCAAGCGTTGTGGTACATAAATGCTGCCAGAATTCAGAGGTTTTTGAGGAAATCTGCATTGCAAGCAGGACGAAGTCAAAATGTGATGCATTAAAGGCAAAGCTTGATGGCGGCAGGACAAAAATAACCACCGCACAGGTCAATGCAGATAACAAGGATGAAGTAGTAGCTTTGATTAAGGAGTATCAGCCGGATCTGGTCATGAATATTGCATTGCCGTATCAGGATCTGACCATCATGGATGCCTGTCTGGAATGTAAGGTCAATTATATGGACACGGCAAATTATGAACCAGAGGATATTGAAGAGCCTAAGTGGCGTGCAATCTATGAAAAAAGATGCAAAGAAGAAGGATTTTCGGCATATTTTGATTATTCCTGGCAGTGGGCATATAAGAAGAAGTTTGAAGAGGCAGGGATTACGGCACTTCTGGGTTCAGGATTTGATCCGGGAGTCACGCAGGTTTACTGTGCATAT
>CAMEUH010000208.1 GCA_945938055.1 uncultured Eubacteriaceae bacterium
GCTAAGAGATTTCTTTCTGATTAATGAAGAAGCGCAGGCATATAGTGAGAGTGACATTATGCTGGGGATACGGTATCTATATGAAAAGGCTACTCAGGCTGGGAAACCGCTTGTTATCTGCCTTGGGGTCGGGACTTCGTATGGCGCACATACATCCGGTTCGCCTCTTGCCCAGATGCTTTCAGAGGTCTCTGACATGGCAGCAACGGCGGTTGTTCTTCCAACGGGAAATGAGGGAAATTCGCGGCATCATTATCTGGGACAGAATAGTGGTAATCAAAATTATGAAACGGTGGAAATTCGTGTGGGTGAAAATGAAAGGGGATTCATGCTGGAACTGTGGGGGCAGTATCCGGACATTTATTCTGTGGAATTTATCACTCCTTCCGGTGAAATTGTTGAGAGGATTTCGTCCAGAAGCAGAGTGAACAGGGAGATTGATTTTGTCTTTTCCCAAGCCATACTGACCGTGGATTACCGGATGATTGAAACCGTCAATGGAAGCCAGGTTATTACAATGCGCTTTGAAAATCCAGACCCCGGTATCTGGAAAATCCGTGTCTACAATGACAACAGGCTCAGAGGGTATTTTAACATGTGGCTGCCTATCAGCAGCTTTTTAAGCAGCGACACTTTTTTTCTGGAGCCTTCACCTTATGTGACCTTAACCATGCCTTCCTCGGCATATTATCCCATAACGGTTTCTGCATATGACCATAGGTCAGGGAGTATCTGGATTGATTCCGGCAGGGGATTTGCCGCCAACGGAATCGTTAAGCCAGACATTTCCGCACCGGGCGTTTCGGTCTACGGACCGCGTTCCGGAGGAAACCACGAAGAGTTTACCGTCAGAAGCGGCACCAGCATCGCCGCCGCACATGTGGCAGGAGCTTCCGCATTGCTGTTTGAATGGAAAATTACATTACCAATACGTCAGATATTAAGTCACTTTTGATTCTTGGGGCGCAAAGGGACAGAAACAGAACCTACCCGAACCCGGAGTGGGGTTATGGAAAACTGGATGTTGCGGGAACATTTGAAAAATTGGCGGGTGGCTGAGAGAGTAGAGATTTGGTTTTAGTTTGTTACAGGACTGAGTTAGGTTATGAATGGATGAGTTGTATCGGTTCAGGGCTAATGAGGGTCCTGTTTTTTTGGAGAATATGTGTAATATGTGTAATTTTAATGAAATTCTTTACTTTATGGCGGATTATGGTATAATTGAAAAAGATATCGCCATTAGGAGGAAGGTATGAGAAATATTAAGTGCAGAGTCATAACTTTGTTCTTGCTGTGTCTGGTTTTTGCTTTATGTGGGTGCAGTAAGATAAGGGATATTGTGGATAGTTATGAGTCACCTACAGAACCTATAAAGACGACAAATGAGAACCAGTATAAGGTGGTTCAGTCTGAGAAAGAAATTTATGATATGTTTCTCGAGACTATGAAGAGCAATAAGACAACGTGTTACTTTAATGTATCGGATGAAGCCATGATTAAAGCGGATGAATGGGCGAAGGCTTTTGATGGAATTGAAGAAGTAAATGTGGAATATACCATTGCACAGAGCGGATTTAATGTGTTTGTAACATTATCCTACTGGGATAATTATCCGATTGTGGAAGCATTTGAGAAGAATGATACGACAACTCTTAGTGCCACACAGCTGGAACTTTTTGATAAATACTGTGATATTCTTGGGGCTTGTACATCCAATTCTTATTCAGATTATGAAAATGAACTGGCTATTCATGATTATCTGGTTTCCAATGTTGGATACGGCAGTATGGAGGAAGAGACACATACGGCATATGATGCCCTGATTAAGGGAAGGGCGGTATGCAGCGGCTATGCGGAGGCATTTAAGACCCTGCTCGATATGCTTGGAATTGAGAATTATTCCGTGAAGGGAACTGTTAATGGTGAATCTCATTCATGGAACCTGGTCAAACTGGACGGAGAATGGTATCACGTGGATGTAACATGGGATGATCCGATTGATGGTGATGGAACCATTTCCCACAAATATTTTAATGTCACAGATGCAGATATGGCATTGGATCATATCTGGGAAGCAGCAGATTATCCGCAGGCAACGGGAACAAAATATGCATATTATGTCATGAGCGGGATGGCTCAGATTCACAGCCAGGAGGAACTGGACGCATATATTCAGGAAAAGGTAAATGAACAGGCTGAAAAACTGGAATTTGTCCTTTACGGGGAAGCGGATGTGAATCAGGCACTTCAAAAACCTGGTGTTGCCATGAATGTTTCCTATAACATTTTGAAGAAGACGGAATTTTCCGTGTATGATATAACAATTACTTATAATTAAAATCAAAGAGAATCCTTTTTGTCAGTCGGAACTGATATGTACCCTCTTTACTGGACAAAATCCAGCAAAGGGGGTTTTTACGTGAAATAAGATTTTGTATTTTGCAAAATTTATTTTGCATCTTTTTTGTCGCAGTTTTTGTCAAATGCCGGATTAAATGCATAGAAGTTCTTACTGTTCAAGTTGTCCTGTACGATTCGCAGACCTTCACCAAAGCGCTGGAAATGAACGATTTCGCGCTTGCGCAGGAAACGCAGAGGGTCGGCAACTTCCTGATCCTTGATAAGACGAAGGAGATTTTCGTAAGTGGAGCGGGCCTTTTGCTCTGCTGCCATATCTTCAAACAAATCCGTAATCGGATCGCCTTTTGACTGGTATTCACAGGCATTATTCGGGATTCCGCCTGCTGCCTGCGGCCAGAGACCGGTGGTGTGGTCAATGTAGTAAGCGTCGAAGCCGGAAGCCTTGATTTCGTCCGGGGAGAGATCCTTGGTCAGCTGATAGATGATGGAGCAGATCATTTCCATATGCCCGAGTTCCTCTGTACCGATATCCGTTAAAAGCCCTGCAACCTCCTTGTAAGGCATTACATATCTCTGGGACAGATATCGCATGGAAGCGGATAATTCGCCATCGGGACCGCCAAACTGGCTGATGATAAGTCTTGCCATGTCAGGGTCGCATCGTGTGATGTTGACAGGATATTGTAATCGTTTTTCATATTGCCACATAATTTACACATCTCCTTCCCATGGCATAGGGCGGTTAACCCAGCTGAAATAATTATCGTTGTGAACATCCTTTGCCCAAAGAGGACCATAATTCATGGTGTAGAGTTTTGTCAGCTCGTGGTATTGTTTGTGAAGCTTGTGGTAATAGTCCAACGCTTCACGGTCTTTTGGGTGGGTGTCCAGATATAAAATCATGTCATCTAATGAGAAACCAATTTCATAAATGGATTTCATAAGCAAACAACGGCTTGGAACCTGAGGACGGTTCATGTTCATGTTAGGATTATTCATCGACAGCAACCTCCTTCGAATGGTTTGTCAAGATCGGGAAAGATAGTGCCCTGACTTAATCCTTTGCATGGCTCGTATACATTCATCCATGTCTGCCACGGAACATATGCCATGCCGACAACGTAATTATCTTTTGCACGATATGGCACATTATCGTATGCCATGGATGCCGTACGGCTGCTGATACCGCGATAGAGATTGTTTCCGGTCATGTTAGTCATACGGTTATTGGATGAGCAATTCTTGTTTTCCACGGATAGTCTCCTTTTTGATTCTGTCATTATTATCATATGTTTTTGGGGAGGAAGTGTGAAAATCGAAATAGAACCATGTAATTTTATTTTTTATGAAATTCCCTATTGATTTTTTAGATTTTAGTGATATAATGACATACAAGTTAATAAATTATTTTTGAAGAGACAACGGAGTTTCGTTTATTTGCGAAACTCCGTTTTTTGTTGTCCTTCAGATAAATTACTTTTAACTACCTGCCATCGAAGGGTGGCTAAATCAAAATGAATGGAGGAATCATTATGATGAAAAGAAAATTATTGGGCGTTGCTTTAAGTGCGGCAATGGTTGTTGCAATGGTTTCCGGATGTGGTTCATCGGCACAGAATTCTGCGGCGACCACAGCAGCTCCGGCTGATACAACCACGGCAGCAGGTACAGCAGAAACAACAGCATCAGCTGCTTCCGGTGCAGAAGATAATGTGATAAAGATTGGCGTTGTCTGTACACTGACAGGTGGTAAGGCACTCTATGGTGAAGGTGCTAAAAATGCTGTAACAATGGCAGCAGAAGAAATTAATGCAAGCGGTGGAACCTATAAGGTAGAAATAGTTGATATTGTGGATGATGCATCGGATTCCAAGCAGGCAGTCAATGCGTATAACAGTCTGGAACCAAAGAATCCGGAAGCAGTTGTGGGAGCTTTCTTCTCATCGGTTACACTTCCGATGACAGAACTTGCGAATAAAACGGGTATGTTACTTCTTGCAACGGGTGCAACCAATGCGGCAGTAACAATTGATAAGCCAACGGTATTCCGTAACTGTTTCATCGACCCATATCAGGGCAAAATGGCAGCGTTATTTGCAAAGGATC
>CAMEUH010000209.1 GCA_945938055.1 uncultured Eubacteriaceae bacterium
TTGATAATATTATTAATACCTTAATGGATGACTCCAATTCTGCAGTCGATGCAATGGCACAGGTCAAGACCATTGTAGAGGAACAGAATGAAAGCATGGTCGTGACAGAGCGTACCGTGCAGGAGGTTATGACGGGAATCGAAGAATCACTGGAGAGCATTGAGGTCATTGCAGACAGGACAATGGAATTGGAAAAGGCACGTAATAATATTATCACCATTGTTAAGGGATTGTCTGAAGCTGCAGAACAGAATGCTGCCAGTACGGAGGAAACATGTGCAGCAACAACAGAGGTATCGGGAAGCTTTGACATGGTGGGAGAAGCTGCTGCCAAATTAAAAAATGTTGCCAATACACTTGCAGATAGTCTTGGAAATTTCAAAATATGAGAACGATAGAATTAAAACATTCTTTTATACGGATTAAAGACAAAGAACAAGTCAGCTTCGGGGGAAATCAGGATTGGTTTCCCCAAAAAAGGCTGGCTTATTATGGATGCGGGCTGGTTTCTGTGGGGGATATTATTCTGTATCTGACAAAAAACGGAAAGATGGTGCCCCAAGCTATTGACAAGCAGGTGATAGGGCAGGAAATTATTGAACAGACAGAATATCTGGATTATCTTAGAAAATTAAGTCAAAGATTTTTTTATATTTCTTATTGCATCCGGGGCATCACGGGACCGATGCTTGCCCTGGGATTCAATCTGATGTCCATGATGAGTAAAAGCCCATACAGGGCAGTATGGGGTGTTCCTGTTTCCAAAATCCACAGGGCCGTCATGAAAATGCTTGAAAAGGATATACCGGTTCTTTTTTCTGTGGGCGCAAATTTTCCACGGATATGGAGAAAAGAGGGAATAACGCTTTATCAGAAATCGGTTCCACATCCGGCTGATGAAAAAACAGACGCACCGGTTCTGATTTGCTGTGGCAGTACCCACAAGCATTATATGACAATTACCGGTATCATTCAGGATGAGCGTAATGGTGAACTGCTCCGTATTTCCAGCTGGGGTAAGGAATATTATGTAAAGTGGGAAGAATATGAGACTTTTATAAGACAGAATAGTATGGCATTCTTTTCAAATATTTTATACATCACGGAAAAACATTGATTCAATAAATTGTTAAGAAGCGGATAGTGTGATATACTGTTATGCGATTAGAGTAAAATGAAATGATAAGCATTCTCGGGAAAGGAATGAAATGATATGTTGGAAGATTATGAAAAAGCCTATAAATCAGCAAAAAAGAACTACCAGAAACAGGTCGCAAAGGGAGAATATCCGTATCTTCCGGCATTGGAGGATATTGTTTCTGCAAAGGATGTGGCATATGAAGAAAGCATCGGACTGGTTCAGATACCGGCACATCTGATTGTTGGAACGGCCTATGAGGGCAGAACCAATTCTTTTGATTCGAATTTTATGCCGTTACTGGATAAGGATACAGAGTTTGCAAAGAAATGGATTTCCTTGTGTAATGCACATCTTGAGGAAGGAATCCGGGAACCCATTAAAGTTTATGAATACATGAACCGCTTTTATGTGGTAGAAGGAAATAAGAGAGTCAGCGTATTAAAGTATTTTGGCGCGGCAAGTATTCCGGGAATGGTAACCCGTAAGGTGCCGGTTAAGAATAATGAAACAGAAAATATCATTTATTATGAATTCATGGATTTTTATGAACTGACCAGAATTTACCGTATTATTTTCAGTAAAGCCGGTTCTTACCAGAAACTGTTAGAATTGCTCTCAGCACCGGAAGGAAAATGGAATGAAGAGTTCCGTCAGGATTTTTTGTCGGTATATTACCGCTTTGAGACGGCATATCAAAAGAGCAAGGCCAAAAAGATTGACCTTACGATATCGGATGTTTTCCTGATTCTGCTTGAAAATTTTGGATATGATGCCATTAAGGATTTAAGCAGTGATGAAATGCTTGAAAAAATAGGCTGCATTTTTGAGGAGCTTCTTCTGGAAGAAGAGCATGATATTCAGATTGCAATGGATCCGGATGAACCGGCACACAAAAATCTGTTTGACAGAATGTTTACTTCAACGGTTAGTAACCTGAAAGTGGCATTTGTAATTAATAAGTCCGTGGAACAGTCCGGATGGGTTTATGGACATGAACTGGGAAGAATGCATCTGGAAAATGTTTTTGGAGATACCATTGAAACAGAGCGGTTTGAAATCAGTTCATCAGCGGCAGTTATTGACAGCGAGGCGGCGACCGAGGAAATGGCAGCATCGCTGGAAGATATTATTGAGAAAGGGTTCAAAGTGATTTTTACCACCACACCGGAACTGGTTGAGGCAGCACTTAAGGTTGCGCTTGCACATCCGGAGGTCATTATTCTGAACTGTTCTTTAAATGTTCCGCATAAGTATGTAAGAACTTATTACGGAAGAATGTATGAGGCAAAATTTATCATGGGAGCCGTTGCGGCAGCCTATTCGGAAACCAACGATATCGGTTACGTTGCGGATTATCCGATTTATGGAATGACGGCGAATATTAATGCATTTGCTTTGGGAGCAAAGATGATTAATCCGAGAAGCAGGGTTTATCTGGAGTGGGAAACATTAAAGGACCAGTCTTCCAATAATTTGTTTGATACCAAGCAAATACTTCTTGTATCAAACCGTGATATGATTGCACCGAATAATAAGAGCAGGCAGTTTGGACTATGCAAGATTGAAGGTGATAAAATCGTTAATCTTGCCATGCCGGTATGGAACTGGGGTGTTTTTTACGAAAGAATTGTAAGAAGTATTCTGAACGGGGATTATCGTAAAAATGAAAATGTGGCATTGAATTACTGGTGGGGAATGAACGTAGATGCAATTGACATTTTCTGCTCTCATCATCTGCCGGTTGAGACAAGAAAGCTTGCTGAATTTTTAAAGAAATCCATTAAAGAAGAAATATTAAAGCCATTCTGCGGAAAAATTACGGCACAGGACGGAACGGTATATAGTGAAACAGATACGTGTCTTCTTCCGGAGGAACTCATGAAAATGGAATGGCTGGTGGATAATGTGGTTGGAAGCATACCGACAATTGATGAACTGAAAGAGGAAATTAAGCCGGTTGTAAGACTTCAGGGGGTATTAGGAGTAGTATCATGACATTTCCTTTTGTGAAAGAATGTCGTTTCAGAGATGAGAGAGGAAATACAGATGAAAATATTAGTGGTTTCGGACCAGGAAAGTAAGTCTCTTTGGGATCATTACGACAGTTCCAAACTGGAGGGAATTGACTTGATTCTCTCCTGCGGGGATTTGAATCCCAAATACCTTTCTTTCTTGGCAACATTTTCCAAGGCACCGGTCTGGTATATTCATGGAAATCATGACGGGTGTTATCAGAGCACGCCGCCTGAGGGGTGCCGGTGTATTGATGATGATCTGGTGGTTTATCAGGGCGTCCGGATTCTGGGACTTGGCGGTTCCATGAAATATAAACCTGGTCCATATCAGTTTTCAGAGGCAGGGATGCGGGCGAGAATCATGAGACTTTCGTTTAAGATATTAAAAAACAGGGGGTTTGACATTTTGCTTACCCATGCGCCTGCAGCAGGGATTCATGACATGGAAGATCTTCCGCATAAGGGATTTGAGTGTTTTGTGGAATTGATTCGAAAGTACAAGCCTGCTTTTTTCGTGCATGGCCATGTACACATGAGTTATGGAAGATTCCTAAGGGAAGAGCAGTTTGAAGATACCAGGGTGGTCAATGCATTTGAAAAGCATATTATAGAGATTGAAACTTAGGGGAATGGAAATGAGTTATGATAAGATAATTATTGGAGCCGGTTTATATGGATTATATGCGGCGTTATATTGTGGAAAAAAAGGACAAAGCGTACTGGTTCTGGAAAAAGAGAGTGCACCTTTTAAAAGGGCAACATATATTAACCAGGCGAGGGTTCATATGGGATATCATTATCCACGCAGTTTTTCCACTGCCATTAAGTCTGCTGGATATTTTAACCGGTTTAATGAGGATTATGGCTTTTGTGTACATCAGCAATTTGACCAGGTTTATGCAACTTCAGCCGAATACTCATGGACTGCGGCCAGTGAATTTAAGGATTTTTGCAAAAATGCAGGAATTAAATGCGAAGAGATTCCGGTTAACAGCTATTTTAATCCGGGAACCTGTGACGGGGCGTTTCTGACAAAGGAATATACTTATGATGCAATGATTTTAAGGGATTATCTGGTTGCTGAACTGGAAAAGCTATCCAATGTAACGGTTCTTTATCATCAGGTGATATGCCAGATTAATCACGATCAGGAACGATATGAAATTGTCACACAGGAAGCTTCCTATGAGACGGGATTTGTGCTGAATGCGACATATGCCTCTGTTAATCAGATTATTGCAATGGCGGGATTTGAACCGTTTGATATTAAGTATGAATTGTGTGAAATCAT